>JAAYJJ010000065.1 GCA_012522985.1 Aliarcobacter butzleri | reverse complement strand
GCAGTAGTTAAGCTTGAGAGTTTATCTGCTTCATTGGAATAAAAGAAAGATTTTTCAGATATTTTTGTTTGATTTGATTTTAGAATCTTGATTTTATCTTTATTTAAACTATCCCATTTTTCTAATTTGTGATTTAACTCTTCAAGAGAGTTTTTATTGTCTTGAAACAAAAGTATATTTGATAAAGACTCTATTTGTAGGTTAAGTGTATTATAATCATTTTCATAGTTTTCAAAGAAATTATCATCTAAATAAAATTGATAAGATTTAATACTAGAACTAAGATTATGATATGTTTGATTGATTTGCCCAAGTAGGATTATCCTATTTATAGTCTCTTTAAATAGATTACCATTTAAGATAGTTTGAAAAGATACAATAGATAATAAAACAGTAGAAACAACAACTAGTAAAAAAAGTTTATTTTTAACAGTCATAAAGTTCATAATTTCCCTTATTAAGTATAAATAATATAAAAATAATATTCTTTTAAAATAAATAAAATCATTGTAATAGCTATTATTAGGAGCAGTTTAACTGTTTATTACTTGTAAAAAGCTTAAAATATTATATACTTGTATCTTTTTTGTATCAAAATAAATATTAGAAATAATAAATTATTATTTATATTTTAAGATGTTAATACAATGATAATAACAATTTTAGATAGTTGTTTGATTAATATAGATTGCCCAAATCAAAATATATTTTAATTTGAACAATCTAAAGAGTAGGGGGGGGAAAGGTTATTTGTTTCGTCTTGCTTGTTTTAGAGTTTCAGCTATCATAAAACTAAGCTCTAAAGCTTGATCAGCATTTAATCTTGGATCACATTGTGTATGGTATCTATCACCTAAGCTATCTTGAGATATAGGACAACTTTGGCTTCCTGTACATTCAGTTACATTTTGTCCAGTCATCTCTAGATGAACACCACCAGCATATGAGCCTTGTGCATCATGGATTTGGAAAAACTGTTTAACCTCAGATAAAATAGCCTCAAAATCTCTAGTTTTATATCCACTACTTGCTTTTATAGTATTTCCATGCATAGGATCACTACTCCAAAGGATTTTTTTACCCTCTTTTTCTACATTTTTTAGTATATTTGGTAAAAAATCACCTATTTTTTCAGATCCCATTCTAACTATTAAGTTCAATCTTCCTGCTTCATTATTTGGATTTAACTTATCTATTAGTTTTAAAAGTTCATCAGATTTTGTAGAAGGTCCAACTTTAACGCCTATAGGGTTTTTGATTCCTCTAAAAAACTCTAAATGAGCACCATCAAGTTCTCTTGTTCTATCACCAATCCAAAGCATATGAGCAGAACAATCATACCATTCACCAGTAAGTGAGTCTTTTCTAGTAAGAGCTTGTTCATAGTTTAAAAGCAACGCTTCATGCGATGTATAAAGCGTTGTTTGTGTCATCTGAGGAGTGTTTTGTGATGTTATTCCACATGACTCCATAAAAATCAATGCTTCTGAGATCTTAGTAGCAACCTCTTCATATTTTTTGCCCAAAGCATGATCTTTGATAAAATCAAGATTCCAACTATGTACTTGATGCAAATCAGCCATACCACCTCTAGCAAATGCTCTAAGTAAGTTTAGAGTTGCTGCACTTTGATTGTATGCCTTTAGAAGTTTTTTTGCTTGTGGAATTCTTGCTTGAGGAGTAAAATCTATATCGTTGATTATATCCCCTCTATAGCTAGGAAGTGTTACACCATCTATAGTTTCATCATCAGCACTTCTTGGCTTAGCAAATTGTCCAGCTATTCTTCCTACTTTTACTACAGGACATCCACCAGAAAAAGTAAGCACCACTGCCATTTGCATTAAGATTTTAAAAAGATCTTTTATATTTGTTGCATTAAAAGCGTTAAAACTCTCTGCACAATCACCACCTTGAAGTAAAAAAGCCTTACCTTCTACAACATCAGCCAACTTTGCCTTTAGGCTTCTAGCTTCACCTGCAAATATAAGCGGAGGATAACTTAGTAGCTCATCTTCTACTCTTTTTAGTTGCTCTAAATCTGTATAGATTGGTTGTTGCTTAATAGGAAAATTTCTCCAACTATTTGGACTCCAGTTACTCATATCATACCTCTTAATATTTTAATTAGACAATTATATCTAAGTAAAACTTATGATATAGGGATTTTTAATTTAAATATTGCCCCATAAGTTCCATTTAAGGCAAAAATTTCTCCATTAAGATTTTTTTCTATGATATCTTTTGATATATATAAACCAAGTCCTGTTCCCATAGATGTATGTTTTGTAGTAAATTTT
>JAAYJJ010000064.1 GCA_012522985.1 Aliarcobacter butzleri | reverse complement strand
CATCTATTTCATTACCATTTTTTTATGGATTTAATCTTTTTGATGACTATTTAAATATCTCTTTACAAGAAGAACTCTATTTTGCACATATAGATTATGATGAAAATGATATTAAAAAGTCTTTAAAAGATGCTAAATATGCTCAAGCAAGACATAGTATTAGTGCCTCTACAAACCTAATCAAAGAGTATGATACTTTACTTCATACTCTAAATTTAGGCTCAACTCTTTACGTGCCAAGTGGAGCGAGTAAAAGAGGTGATATATATGAATTAACAAATAATACAGATACAGAGTTAAGAAGTTTTCCTATAGTATAGGACAGTAAAAATTTGGTTTTTTGGTTAAGTCACTCTTGTTATGATAAAGATTTTGCAAATATGTTTTTAAACCATAAAATAAGACAAAATATAATATATGATGATTTTGGAGATTCTAGTTTGGGTAATATGGAAAATGAACTTATTTATTACCATAAATATGGCTCTATTTCAAATAGATTTTTATATAATCATCAAGATAATAAGGTTATTTTATCTTCAAGTGGATTAGATTTAAATTATGAAAACTATTTTTTAAATACTTCTCATTATTGGACTAAAAAAACATTATACTCTAATATGGAGGATTCTGAAACTATAGATTATAAGTTAGGATTTCATTTTTGGAAGAATTATACATTTAGCTATAGAGAAAATTATAACCTTTATGAAAAAACTCTAAATATTAAAGAGTTTGCACTTGCTATTGATAAAAGCTGTTGGTCTTTACAGTTATCTATAATGGATGAGTTGGTTTCAGCATCAACTATAGATAACTCAGCAAAAAGGCAAGATATAATATATCTTATGTTACAATTAAAACCAATAGGTGGACTTGAACATCGATTTGTTAAAGAGTCAAAAGTAAGTAAACAATAAAGGCACTATGTGATAGTAGAAAAGGATATTTTTAAAGATAGGGTAGATGCAGCATCACATCTACTTAAGATATTGCCTATAGAAAATATGAAGTTAGAAAACTGGATAATAGTTGCTACATCTATGGGTGGACTTGTAATTGCAGATGAAATAGCCTCTAAAATTGATGCTAAGATTGATTATATCTTTACACACAAAATATTAGCCCCTTTAAACAGCGAGTGTGCAATAGCTACAATTACCGAAAAAGAAGAGGTTGTTATACATGAAGAGTTAGATAAATCTTTTGATATAGATTTAGAATCTATCTTTGTACAAGCAAAAGAGGAGTATGAAAAGTACTTAATTCCTCAAATGAATGAGTATAAAGGTAAAGCTTTGTGTGATTTGGCAAATCAAAATGTGTTATTGCTTGATGAGGGATTAAATACAGGTTTAACTATGATGGCTTGTATAAAAACTATTATCAATATGAAAGCAAAATCAGTAGCTGTTGCTACACCTATTATGCCAACTGCTATAAAAGCTGATTTGGAAGCTATATCTGATGATTTGTATTGTTATAAATCTATAGATCATTTTGTCTCTATAGATTTTTATTATAAAGAATTAAACCCTATTTTTATAGAAGATATAAAAAAATACTTAAAGGGAAAACAATGTCAATAAAATGTGAACTTGAAATAAATAATAAAAAAGAGATTTATACTATAAATCACGTAGCTAAACAATCAAATGGATCTGTTATGCTACAAATGGGTAAGTGTGTTTTACTTGCAACTGTTGTAACAGAATATGATAATCCCGTAGAAGAGGATTTTACTCCACTAACTGTTCAATATATAGAAAAAACATATGCTTATGCAAAACTCCCTGGAGGATTTATCAAAAGAGAGGGTAAACCTAATGACTTTGAAACACTTACATCTAGAGTAATAGATAGAAGTCTAAGACCACTTTTTCCAAAAGGATATGTTTATCCTACAACAATAACAGTGATGGTTTTAAGTGCAGATAAAGAGGTTGATTTACAAGTAGCAGCACTCAATGCAGCATCAGCAGCATTGTATCTATCTGATCTTCCTATTAATAAGCTTGTTTGTGGGGTAAGATTGGCAAAAATAGATGGTGAGATTATAATTAACCCAACAAGTAGTGAACTTAAAAACTCTATTTTAGATCTATATATTGCTGGAAGTGAAAATGAGCTTTTAATGATAGAGATGAAATCTATCTCTAGTTTAGAAAACAACCTTCATAGTGCAAATGAAGTTAGTGAATATGAGCTAGTAGAATTGATAGGAAAAGCTCAAGAAGCTATAAAAAATGCTACTATAACATATAAAAACAACTTTACTCAATATAAAAAAGAGGATAAAGATATAGAGCTTAAACCATTTTTGGTTAGTGATGAGATTATCTCTTATGTAAAAGAGAGATATAGTCAAGATATTAGAGAAGCTTTACGAAAATTGGCAAAAAGTGAAAGAGCTAGTGAGCTAAAAGAGCTATCAGCTAAGATATCTAAAGATGAGTTTATAATAGAAAATAATTTTGATAATAAAGAGGTTTTTGAAGCTGTTTTAATAGTTAAAAAAGAGCAGGTTAGAAAAATGATTCTTGATGAACAAATAAGAGCTGATGGAAGAGGGCTAAAAGAGGTAAGACCAATCTCAATAGAAACAAATATTTTGCCTTCAGCTCATAGTAGTTGTTTATTTACAAGAGGTGAAACACAAGCTTTAGTTGTAGGAACAATAGCTGGAGCAAAAGATGGGCAAATGTATGAAACTTTAACTGAAAAAACAACAGATATAGAAAAATTTATGGTTCATTATAATTTCCCAGGATTTAGTGTAGGTGAAGCAAAACCTATATTTGGTGTAGGAAGAAGAGAGCTAGGGCATGGTAATTTGGCAAAAAAAGCTTTAGAGAGTAGTTTGCCTTATAATCTTGATAGTACAATAAGATTGGTTTCAGAGATTTTAGAGTCAAATGGAAGCTCATCAATGGCTACAGTTTGTGGTGGCTCTATTGCTCTAAAAGCTGCAAATATAGAAATATCCAATCTTGTTGCAGGAATAGCTATGGGACTTGTAAGTGAAGGTGATAAATATGCAGTGCTAACAGATATTATGGGACTTGAAGATCATGACGGAGATATGGATTTTAAAGTTGCTGGTACTATAGATGGAATAACAGCACTACAAATGGATATTAAACTTGGTGGAATTGATTTGAGTGTTTTAAATGAAGCACTACTTCAAGCAAAAGAGGGAAGAGTACATATTTTATCTATTATGCAAGAAGCTAGTGAAGATATAAAAACAAGTTGTGCTTTACCTATAGTTGAAAACTTTATTATAGATACTAATAAAATCTTTGCTGTTATAGGTAAGGGTGGACAAACAATCAAAGAGATTATTGATGATTTTAATGTCTCAATTGACTTAGATAAAAATAGTGGAAATGTAAAAATAACGGCACAAAACAAAGAAGATGTACTAAATGCTAAAGAGTCTATTTTAAATATAGTAAATAACTCACAAAAAAAATCACATAGCAATCCAAACTTTGAAGAACTCTATAATATAGGAGATACTTTTAAATCAAAAATAGAGAGAATTGTCGATTTTGGTGCTTTTGTAACCCTACCAAAAGGTGGTGAGGGTTTACTTCATATTTCTAAAATGTCAAAAGGTAGATTAGATAGAGTAACAGATCTATTTAATGTAGGAGATGAGATAGAACTAAGAGTTTTAACTGTTAAAAAGGATAGAATAGAGCTAACTTTATCAAATTTATAATATTTTAAAGTTAATTTATGTTAATATATCAAAAGATATGCTAATATTAGTAATGCTAAGGGGATTTTATGGCGAAATTATTGATTGTTGATGATTCTACAATGTTGAGAGATATGTTAAGTTATGCTCTAAGTGAGGGTGGCTATAGTGATGTAGTTGAGGCTGTTGATGGTGTAGATGGACTTGAAAAGGCCAAAGCTACTACCTTTGATTTGATAATAACTGATATTAATATGCCAAATATGGATGGACTAACACTAATAGTAGAGCTTAGAAAGTTAAGTCAATATAGAAGTAAACCTATTTTGGTTTTAACTACAGAAAGAAGTGATGAAATGAAAGCTAGAGGTAAGGCTGCTGGAGCAACAGGATGGATAGTAAAACCTTTTGTTCCTGATCAGTTACTAAAAGCAGTAAATATTGTGTTAAGCAAATAAAACAATAAAAAGGTTGGATTATGGCTGGTTTTGATATTTCGATGTATAGAGAGATGTTTATGGAAGAAGCGGTTGAACTCTTTGAATCAGCCGATAATGTTCTTTTGGAAGCAGAAAATAATGGTTCATTGACTAATGAGCAGATGGGACAACTTTTTAGAGATGTTCATACTCTAAAAGGAAGTGGAGCTTCTGTTGAGCTAACTCATTTTGCTAGTTTTACACATGAAGTTGAAAACATGATGGATAAACTAAGAAATCACTCTATAGAGTTTGTTCCTGAAATGGCAAGTACTCTGATAGATTGTATGGATGTGATGAAAGAGCTTTTAAGATTGGAAATGGCAAATGAGCTAGATAAAGAGCTTCTTGATAAAATGACTGCTTCACTTCTTGATGAGATAAAGGGGTATTTAAGCGGAACACATATATCACAACAATCTTCAAACAATAGCAACACAGCTGAAAAAAATCCATCTACAGATGATGATATGATAGGATTTTTTGATACTAGTATTGATCCAAGTAAGTTTAATAGTGCTTATGGATTTTTTAAAGAAGAGTATCAAGATTTGGAGGCTTTTGGTTTTTATGATAAAGAACTTGATATCAAAAGTAGAACTGCACCATCTGTATCTATGAAAGATTATGAAGAGAATGATAATTTTGGATTTTTTGATAATGATTTTGAAATAACACCAGATAATAATGAACTAGATCATCAAATAGAACAACAAAAACCTATAGAAAATGAGCCATCTAAACCACAAACAAAAGCACCTATAGTAAAAAAAGAGTCTTTAAAAGTAGCACAAAAAGATTCTAAAGAAGTTAATGATAATAAAACACCTGCATCTTTGATGGCTGCTACAAATAATATTAGAGTTAATTTAGATAAAATAGATACTCTTATGAGCAATGTTGGAGAGCTTGTTATTACTAATGCTATGCTTACACAATTTGCTTCATCAATATCAGAAGATAAAACTAGAATATCTGTTTTAGAAAGATTAGAGTTACTAGAAAGACATATAAGAGAGATGCAAGACTCTATTATGAGTATTAGAATGGTTCCTATGGAGTCTATATACTCTAAATTCCCAAAAGTTATAAGAGATATCTCTAAAAAACTAAATAAAAAAGTCGATTTCAAGCACTATGGAGATGCTGTTGAAATAGATAAAGCTATGATAGAGGGTTTAACTGATCCCTTGATGCATATTATAAGAAACTCTTTAGATCATGGTTTAGAAACTCCAGAAGATAGATTAAGATCAGGTAAAAGTGATGTTGGTACTATTAGTATTAGTGCAGAACAAGCAAATGGGCAAATGATAATCTCAATCAAAGATGATGGTAGAGGTATAGATGGTGATAAAGTAGCTATAAAATCATTAGAAAAAGGGCTAATAGATGAAAATCAACTAGCTCAAATGAATGATAATGATAAAGCTATGCTTATATTTGGTGCTGGAATAAGTACTGCTGATACTATTACTGATGTCTCTGGTAGAGGCGTTGGGATGGATGTTGTAAAAACAAATATCCATAAACTAGGTGGTATTATAAGGTTAGAAACTGAACTTGGATATGGTACTGTTATAACTATTGTATTACCTCTAACTCTAGCTATTCTTGATGGTTTGGATATAGCTGTTGGTGAGAAGAAATTTATTCTTCCTCTTAGTGCAATAGTAGAGTCTTTACAACCAACAAAAGAGATGATCAAAAAAATAGGTGATGGTACGCAGGATTTATTGATGTTAAGAGAGGAGTTTATACCAGTAGTTAAACTTTATCAACTCTTTAACGATACTACACCAAAATATACCAACCTTGAAGAGGGTATGTTAATAGTAGTAAAAGCTGGAAATCAAAAAGTTGCTCTTTTTATAGATGAGTTTTTACATCAACATCAAGTTGTTGTTAAGCCACTAGATAAAAACTTTAGAAGTGTTGAAGGAATTGGAGCTGCAACAGTTAGAGGTGATGGAAGTATAGGACTGATTTTAGATGTTCTTGGAATAATAGATGCTCAAAGAAAAGTAGATAGAAGCACATTAGATATTAAAAAGCAAAAAGTATCATAATATAAGTATTAAAGATTTATGCAAAAAACAGTTCATTTACATGATAGAGTAAAGAAATTACTCTATTCAATAACAGGGATTACCCTAAACGAAAATAAAGATATAATGATTGCAAATAGGTTGCAAAAACTAAAGCGAGATACTACTTATGATGGCTCTATTGAGGATTTGCTCTCTTCTATAGAAGAGGGTAATTATGTAACTGAGTTTATAAACTCTTTTACTACCAATAAAACTCACTTTTTTAGAGAGGATTTTCATTTTGTAGATCTAAGAGATAGAGTATTACCTAAATTTGCACATAATTATCAAGAAATAAAGATGTATTGTTGTGCTAGTTCTACAGGTGAAGAACCTTATTCTATGGCTATGACGGTAGCTCATACAGAAGAACTACTTGGCACTAAAATAAAAGCTTCTATTTTAGCAACTGATATAGATACCAATGTTTTACAATATGCTGCAAATGGGGTATATAGATATGCAAAAAGCTCAAAAGAGTTTCCAGATTGGATAAGGCCACAAAAGTATTTTAAAAGAAGAGTTCAAAAAAATCTTCTAGGTGAAGAGATTTTAATTAAGATTAAAGATGAGTACAAAAAAATAGTTACTTTTGGGGTTATGAATCTTAGTGACTCTCATTATCCTTTTGATGAACATGAGTTTGATGTTATATTTTGTAGAAATGTGTTGATTTATTTTAGTGATGTAGATCAAAATAAGATTTTAAAAAAACTTTTCAAACATCTAAAAATAGGTGGTACTCTATATTTAGGGCATAGTGAAAGTCCACAAGATTTGATCAAGTATGTATCAAGAATAGGACAGAATATATTTATTAAAAACAAGGATATTATTTGATTATTGTTGGACACAAAGATGGTAGTATTGAAAAAGTTTCTAACTCACGATTTACCCAAAAAGTCAAAGGTTATTTGGTTCACACTGTAATAGGTGGAGAGTTTGCTGTAGGAAATGATCTTGAACAAATAGCCTTTAAAACACTTCTTGGTTCTTGTGTTGCAGTTATGTTTTATGATACAGTTTTAAAAATAAAATCAATGAATCACTTTTTATTACCTCACACAAGTAGTTCTAAAGAGGATATGAAATATGGACTATACTCTGTTGAGGCTATGCTCAATGAGATGTATAAATTGGGTTGTAGAAAACAAAATATGATTGCCAAAATAGCTGGTGGAGCTGATGTTATGAAACTTGGACAATCAAGAGATACTATAGGTATGAGAAATGTAAACTTTGCAAAAGACTTTTGTAGATCTGAGGGCTTTAAGATAATGTCAGAGCATATTAGAGGAGAGCATGGAAGATTAATACTTCTTACTGAGGACTTTGATACTTTTATTAAAGTAACTCAAAAAGGTGAAACTGATGCAAAAATTATTGCTGAAGAGTCAAGATTGCAAACAGAGATATCAAAAGCTCCTGTTATTAAAGAGTATGTTGGTGGGGTTGATCTATTTGATACTAACCTCAAAGCTGAGCCAAAAATGGAAATTGAGCTTTTTTGATATGATGGAAGTTAAAAAATGTACACAGTTTTAATTATTGATGATTCTCCTTCTATGAGAAGAATTTTAACAGATTTGATTAATAAAGTTGATGAATTTAGGGTTATTGATACCGCAACAGATGCTTATGATGCAAGAGAGAAGATTAAAGAGTATGAACCAGATTTGGTAACTATTGATATCAATATGCCAAAAATGGATGGAGTAACCTTTCTTAGGAACCTTATGAGACTTCATCCTATGCCAGCAGTTGTAGTATCAGGAGAGGGTGTAAGGGGTAATGATATCTTTAATGATGGTGCAGTAGGATTTATATCCAAGCCAGAGCAGGGTGAAACTATGGAAGATTTTGGAAAAAGAATAAAAGAAAATTTACTAAATCTTACCTTTTTACTTAAAAGATATACTCTAAAAAAACCAAAAGGTACAAAAACTCCAAAAGATATAGCAAAAAAAGTTGGGACTAATATTGAAGTTGAAAGAAAAATTCATCCTGATGAAGTTTTGCCTAAAAAACCAGCACTTATAGGAGGTCCTAGAGTAATAGGTATAGGCTCTTCTACTGGTGGAGTAGAATCTTTGCTTAAAGTTTTTGCCAATCTACCTACAGGATTACCACCTATTATTATAACTCAACATATTCCTTATGGTTTTTCCAACTCATTTGCACAAAGGTTGGATCAAAACTCACAACTTAGGGTTTATGAAGCAGAAGATGGTATGATTTTGGAAAAATCCCATGCATATCTAGCACCAGGAAATAAACATCTAACTATAGAAAAACAAAAAGATAATAGTTATAAAATAGTCTTATTAGATACAGTAAAAGTTAGCAGACATAAGCCAAGTGTTGATATAATGTTTAGAAGTATGAATAATAGTGTAGGTGGAAACTCTATGGCTATTATGATGACAGGTATGGGAGATGATGGATCTATAGGAATGAGGGAGCTTTTTGATAATGGTGCTTATACTGTAGCTCAAAATGAAGAGAGTTGTGTAGTATTTGGAATGCCAGCTAAGGCTATAGAAGCAGGAGCTGTAAAAGATATTTGCCATCTTGACGATATAGCAACATATATGATAGAGTTTTCAAATAATAAAAGAAAATAAAATCTATCATAAATTGGAGACTTTATGATTAGAAATTTATTAACGATTTTTGCATTTATTTTATTAATTGTTTTATCTTTTAAGTATTTTGAACTTAAAAATGCAAATCTTACAAATAGTGAAAAGTTTGTATATAGCAATGGAAGAATAGAAGCAACACAAGTTGATATTACTCCTAAAATTACAGGAAAACTACTACAAGTTTATGTAAAAGAGGGTGATTTTGTTGAAAAAAATCAAATAATAGCAAAACTAGATACAAAAGAGCTAGAAGCAAAATATCAAGCAGCACTTTTTGCTATAAATCAAGTAAAAGAGAATAAAAACTATCAAATAGCATTACTTGATCAAAAAAATAGTGAGTTAAAACTAGCAAAAGAAAACTATGAAAGATCTAAAAAGCTTTATAAAACAGATAGTATCTCTCAACTTCAATATCATCAAGATGAAACCACATACAATAGTACAAAAGCAGCTTTACAAGCTATAAAAGCAGCAGTATCGGCTGCTGATGCTTCTATAAGTTCGGCTATAGCTGAAGCAGAAGTTATAAAAACAAATCTAGATGAATCTGTTTTATATTCACCTGTTGAGGGTAGGGTATTATATAAGCTATATCAAGATGGAGAGATGATTTTTGCAGGGCAAAAAGTAGCTGTTGTTTTAGATATTCTTGATACTTATATGAATATATTTTTACCTACTTCACAAGCAGGAGTAGTAGGATATGATACTCAAGTAAGAGTAGTTTTAGATGCCTATCCAAATATAGCTTTACCAGCAAAAGTTACATATATATCACCTCAGGCTCAATTTACACCAAAGCAAATAGAGACAAAAGATGAAAGAGAGAAATTAATGTTTAAGGTTAAAGCTTCTATTGATTATGATCTCTTAAAAACATATATAAAAGATATACGAGTTGGTTTGCCAGGAGTATCATATATTAAGCTTGATAGTAGTGAAAATTGGCCTGAGTTTTTGGAAAATGTACCAAAATATAACAATAAATAATAATGCAAAATATTGTAAAGGTAGAAAATCTTTCATATTTTTATAAAAATATCCAAGCACTAGATAATATTAATATAGATCTTAAAAAAGGACAAACCATAGCCTTAGTAGGGCCTGATGGTGTTGGTAAATCTACACTTTTATCTATATTAGCAGGGGCAAAAACTCCAAAAAGTGGTAGTGTTGAAGTTTTTGGATATGATATAACAAAGAAAAATCAAAAATCAAAAATATACTCAAAAATAGCATATATGGCTCAAGGACTTGGTAAAAATCTCTATTTTAGTCTAAGCGTATATGAAAATGTTGATTTTTTTGCAAAACTTTTCAATAAAGATAAAAAAGATAGAGCAAAAACTATAGAGACTCTTTTAAAAGCTATTGGTTTATATCAATTTAAAGATAGACTTGCAGGAAAGCTTTCTGGGGGAATGAAGCAAAAATTAGGACTTTGTTGTGCATTGGTACATAGCCCTAAGCTTCTTATACTAGATGAGCCAACAACAGGAATAGATCCACTATCAAGAAGAGATTTTTGGAACTTAATAAACTCAATCCAAAAACAAAATCCAGATATGACCATCATAGTATCAACAGCATATATGCAAGAGGCCTTGCTTTTTGATACTATTATAGCTATAAATAATGGTAAAATATTGGCAAATTTAGCTCCAAAAGAGCTTTTAGAACAAACCAATACAAATAATATAGATGAAGCTTTTATTAAACTTATGCAAGTGGAGTCTAATAAAAATTTAGAGTTTTTAAATAGTACTCAAAAATATAGTTTTAATGATAAACAAACAGTTATAAAAGCATCAAACCTTACTATGAAATTTGGTGATTTTATAGCTGTAAATAATGTTTCATTTGAGATAAAAGAGGGTGAAATATTTGGATTTTTGGGATCAAATGGTTGTGGTAAGACAACTACTATGAAGATGCTAACAGGACTTTTAAAAGCCTCAAGTGGTGAAATAGAACTTTTTGGAAAGCCTATACAATCCAATGATTTACATTTGCGAAAAAATGTAGGATATATGACTCAATCTTTTTCATTATACAATGATTTAAGCGTAAAAGAGAACCTTTTGCTTCATGCAAAACTATATCAGATTGAATCATCTAAGATAAAAGATGCAATAAAAGAGTCTTTGGAGTATTTTATGCTTCAAGAATATGAAGAGTATTTAGTAGCTGATTTACCTCTTGGTATCAAACAAAGACTCTCTTTAGCCACTGCTGTTATTCATAAACCAAAAATGTTAATACTAGATGAGCCAACTTCTGGAGTAGATCCAATATCAAGAGATATATTTTGGGAATTTTTATTGCAGCTTTCTAGAAAAGATGGAGTTACTATCTTTATATCAACTCACTTTATGAATGAAGGATCAAGATGCGATAGAATTTCTTTGATGCATCAAGGTAAGGTATTGGCCAGTGATACTCCTTTGAAACTTATGCAAAATAAAAGAAAAAATGACTTAGAAGAGGCTTTTATAGAGTATCTAACTCAAGAAGATGAAAATATATCTATAAGTAATAATAATAGCAATTATCTAAAACCATCAATAAAAAACAATGAAAAAAGATTTTCTTTTATTAGAGCTTTTGGATATGCCAATAAAGAGTATTTAGAGCTTATCAAAGATCCTATAAGGGTTGTTTTTGCTTTTTTTGGTACTATTATATTAATGCTTGTTATGGGTTATGGTATAAGTATGGATGTAGAAAATCTTAAATTTGCTGTATTAGATCATGATAAAACACCTCAAAGTAGGGACTATATTCACAATATCTCAGGCTCAAGGTATTTTATAGAACAAAATGAACTAAGCTCTTATGAAGATCTAGATTATAAGCTAAAGTCTGGTCAAATCAACCTAGCTATAGAGATACCTCCAAATTTTGCCAAAGATTTATTAAAAGGCAAGCAAACACAAATAGGAGTATGGATAGATGGAACTCAAGCTTTTAGGGCTGAGACTATAAAAGGGTATGTTCAAGGATTACATTTTGATTATCTTCTTCATCTTTATCAAGAAAATAAAAGCTCCTTAGTTGATATACAAGCTAGATATAGATATAATCAAGACTTTAAAAGTATATATTCTATGATTCCAGCTATTATTCCTATGCTTTTAGTCTTTATTCCAGCTATCTTGATGGCTATTAGTGTAGCAAGAGAAAAAGAGCTTGGTTCTATAATCAACTTTTATACTACTCCTGTAACTAAAGTAGAATTTATTTTGGGTAAACAAATACCTTATATAATCGTTGGACTTATTAGTTTTAGTGGTTTACTTCTAATTTGTTTAATAGTTTTTGAGGTTATTCCTAAAGGAAGCGTTTTATTACTTTTTATTGCAACACTACTTTATCTATGTACTACTACAGGTATAGGTATGATAGTATCGACATTTACAAAAACCCAAATAGCAGCACTTGCATCCGCAGCTGTTTTTACTATTTTGCCTACAGTTGCTTTTTCTGGGCTTACTACTCCTGTAAGCTCTTTGGAAGGAGTTGCTGCTTTGATGGGTAATATCTTTCCTGCTTCTTATTATATGAATATAAGTAGGGGGATATTTAGTAAAAATATTGGCTTAGATAGTCTATATATAGATCTTCTTGCTCTAGTAGCTATCTCTTTTGTAATATTTTTTATAAATATTCTTTTGCTTAAAAAAGAGGAAAGATAGTGAAAAATATATTGGTAAATATCTTATATCTTATCAAAAAAGAGCTTCAAGTAATCTCTAGAGATACAGTTATTATAGTTATGATATTTTACTCTTTTAGTTTTGCTATTTATGTAGGTGCAAAAGCTTCATCATCAGAGCTTAGTAATGCTCCAATTGCCATTATAGATGAAGATAAATCAATCTTATCACAAAGAATAATAGATGCTTTTTATGAACCAAGATTTACAAAAGCAAAACTTATAGATTATTATGAGTTAGATAGAGGTATGGATAAAGGGCTTTATACTTTTGTAGTTGTAATACCTAGCAACTTTGAAAAAGATATTCAAAAATCAAATCCTACACAAATACAGCTTAATATTGATGCTACAAGGATGTCCGAAGCTGGAATAGGGGCTAGTTATATATCTCAAAAAATCCAAGAAGAGGTATATGGCTTTATACAATATTTTCCCACAACTCCTATAGAGCAGGTGATAAGCTATAAATACAATCCAAATCTTACTAGCTATTGGTCAGGAAGTATCAACAAAATTATAGATAATATTATGACATTTTCTATACTTTTAGCTGCTGCTATGCTAATGAGAGAAAAAGAGCATGGTACACTAGAACATCTCTTGGTTATGCCTATAGGAACATTTGAGATTATGATCTCTAAAATCATCTCTTCTATGTTTATTATACTATTAGGAGTAATTTTTGCTCTATTTATAGTAGTTAAAATACTATTTGCTATTCCTATAGCTGGATCTTTAACACTTTTTTTCTTTGCTACTCTTTTGGTTTTATTTGCTACAACTTCACTTGGTATTTTTATAGGTACATTAGCTAGAACTATGCCACAACTTGGAATGATGTTTGTTTTACTTATTTTACCTCTTATGATGTTATCAGGTGGTGTTACGCCATATGAGAGTATGCCAGAAATCTTACAAATTATTATGAAGTTTTCACCAACAACACATTTTGTTGAAGTATCACAAGGGATACTATTTAGAGATGTAGGTATTGAGATTATTTGGAAAAATCTATTATCTATATTTATTATAGGAGTAGTGTTTTTTACATTTGCACTTTTAACACTCAAAAAGAGTTTAGAGGCTATGAGATAGTAATGAGAGCTTGAAGATAGTAGATATAGATAAAAGTTTGGAAATTCTTGTTTCCAATACAAATATTAAGTTTAGATATGATATTATACCCAAAAGGAAAAGATATGAAAAATGATGATATAGATTGTTTTGAGAGTTTTAGTCGTTCATACCTATTTTGGTTAAGTAGATTTCTTAGATATAAAATTACTTCATTATCAAATAGGCAAGTCAAAGACAAAGATCGTCTAGGTGATATTATACAAGAGTTGATTATTGGATTTGATAATATAGACAAACTAAAAGCTCTAATCAAAGAGAGCAGAAATATAGGATTAAATAGTATTCATGTCTATTTTCTACCTCTATATAAACTCTATATATATCTACAAAAGTATGGTTGTGGTTCTTTAAAAGAGATAGATGAAGAGCTTTTAAGTGATTTTTTAGCTTCACAAACAGCTACTTTATCAGATGCAAGTAAAAAAAACCATAAAATAGCTATTATTAACTTTTTTGCTTATATAGATAAAAAAAATAGATCAAACGATGGTAGTAGCTATAGATTTGGTATTGAACTTAAAAACTGGGGAGGTTTAAGTGGTAAAAGTGGTACTAAACTACCCTCTTTTATGAATAAAGATGAAGTAAGTAGATTTATGGATGCTATAGAAAACTATCCATATAAAAACCCTATATTAGCCTCTAGAAACCGTTTAATAATCAAAATAATACTCTATACAGGTATTAGAGTTAGTGAAGCTATCTCTATAAAAGAAAAAGATATGATAAAAGATGAAAATCTATATATTATACAAGTTAGAGGTAAAGGAAATAAACCTAGAGTTGTTATGATAAAAGAGTCTCTTATAAAACATGATCTTTATAACTATCTAGAAAGCAAAGAGTGTAATGATGCCCTACTTTTTTGTAATCAAAAAGGCAATATTTTAACCCAAGCTTATATAAGTAGGCTTGTAGAGCAAATCTTACTAAGTACTGGATTGCGAAAAGAGAAAAATGGAGCCCATATGCTTAGACATACCTTTGCTACTATGCTTTATCAAAAAAGCAAAGATTTAGTATTAGTTCAAGAGTCCCTAGGACATGCAGATATAAATACATCTAGAATCTATACTCACTTTGATAAAGAAAGACTCAAAAAAACTACAGATATCTTTAGCTAAATAAAGAGTCACTCTCAAAATAAGAGGAGTCGTTTTTAATAGATTTTAAGTACAAATCCTCATTAAAAGAGCGATATATAACATAATCTCCAACTTGAATAGTATAATTATAATCCAAATCTTCACCAAAAACATCATATTCAATAATCATACTAGATAGATAATACTCCACCATAGATGGAGACATATTATCTATCAATCTAGCTAACTCTTCAAAATCCCCTATTCTAGCTCCAAAATATAGATAAATATTTGATTTATCAAGTAAAGAGTAAGACATACTATCTCTTTTAGTGATTGCTACCAAAACCAGTTAAAAGCAAATCTTCCATTTTTTGGAAATCTAAACCATCATCTTCTTCATCTTGCTCTTTATTTTCTTCAAGAGTAGTAGCTATATTTGGAGTTTGTAACTCTTTTTCTATATGTAGTTCTTCTCTTAGCATAGTTGATTCATATGATGTTTGTAATAAAAAATCTTTATCATCTTCTTGATATATATTTGTTTCTTGACTTGTAGTAGTAAGTATATCACCAAAATCTAATAAAGACTCTATTTTACCCAGCATAGAGTTAATATCCTCTGTTTGTTTTGTAGTAGTTGAGCTTAAATCTTCTATCTCTTGTCTCATAATAGCTTTATCTTCTTGAAGCTCTTTAATAGTCTCATTTAACTTAGCATTCTCTTTTTGTAATAACTCATACGCATTTATTAATTTATTTAAAGCTTCAGATAATACTTGTGTTGATTGTTGCATTTTATACCTCTTTGTTTATTATACATTTTAATATTTACGAAGAATTATAACATATTTATTGTTTATTCAAGCATAAAATATAAAATTTAATCTATAATATTATCAATTTTCAATAGTGACTCTACATTTGGCTCTCTTTGTGCAAACTCAAAATAGAGTTCGCTCATATCTCTTGAGCCTCCATTAGCCAATATTACATCTTTATATCTTATACCAAGTGTTTTGTTTAATACCCCTTTTTCAATAAACGAATAAAAAGCATCTGCACTTAATACTTCAGCCCATTTATAGCTATAATATCCAGCACTGTATCCTCCACTAAAGATATGAGAAAAACCATTTTGAAACTTATTATAAGATGGTGGAGATATAACCGAAACCTCTTTTCTTACATCATCTAGTAGAGCTTGAACACTATTTTCATCTTTTATATCTGTTTGATATAGTTTAAAATCAAATAAAGCAAACTCTATTTGTCTAAGTGTCATCAAAGATGATTGGAAATTTCTAACATTTTTAAGTTTATCAATATCTTCATCTTTTAAGACTTCCCCACTAATATAGTGTTTTGCAAAAAGCTGTAAAACCTCTTTTTCATATGAAAAATACTCCAAAAACTGTGATGGAAACTCAACACAATCCCAAAATACCCCATTTATACCACTTACAAAAGGCTCTTTTACTTTTGTAAGAAGATGATGTAAAGCATGTCCTAGCTCATGAAATAGAGTTACTACATCGCTATGTTTTAGAAGTGAAGGCAATGTTTGTGTTGATGGTGGAAAATTGCATACTATAAAAGCTGTTGGCAAAATCTCTTTACTATCTATAGTATATTTACTATACCAATTATTCATCCAAGCACCACCACTTTTGTTTTTACGAGCCTCTAAATCAAAATAGATTCTAGCAATAATATTATCACCTTCATATATATTGTAAACAACCGTTTTTTCATCCCAAACAAGAGCATTTACTTCTTTAAAGCTAATATCAAAGATTTTGCTTAAAAACTCAAATATACCATTGATTACAGATTTTTGTTCAAAATATGGTTTATAATACTCTTCATCTATATCATACTCTTTTTTTCTAAGCTTTTGGCTATAATAACTAAGATCAAAACTAGCAAACTCTTCTTGTTTTAGTCCATCTAGCTCATATGCCAACTCTTTGACTTCTTGAAGCTCTTTGATAGCTTTTGGCTTAGCTTTTAATGCAATTGTTTGTAAAAACTCTAAAACTTCTTGTTCACTTTTTGCCATTTTGCTATCAAGTGATAAAAGAGCATAGTTTTCAAACCCTAGCAATTTTGCTTTTTGATTTTTAAGATCTAAAATCTGCTCTATAATTTTACCATTTTGAGGAGATCTTGTACTATATGCTCTATATAGTTCTTCTCTTAGTTTTCTATTGTTTCCATATGTCATATATGCCATATATGATGGCATTTGTAGTGTAAATTTATATTTTACCTTACCATTACTTTCAAATTTAGCTAGTTCAAGATCACTATTAGGTATCTCTTTTACATCTTCAAAGTCTTCTATTATAAGTTCATACTCATTTGTTGCATTAAGTAGATTTTGGGAAAACTCTTTAGCCAATTGACTTAGCTTTAAATCCATCTCTTTTAGTATATCTTTATCGGTCGTTAAAAGATTACAACCATTTCTCTCCATCTCTTTGATTTCATTCTCTAAAACTCTATTTTGTTCTATACTTAAAGAACTATTTTGTTTATACTGTATGTCTTTAAAAGCTCTATATAGCTCTACATTTTGTGACATTTCACTTTCATATAAAGACAATAGTGGCAAAGATTTTGCATATATATCTTGGGTTAGTTCTGAGTTTTTAACTGCATCAATATGAAATACTGGAGTTATAAACTCCCCTACTTTTTCTTGCATAATTTGAAATGGAGTTACAAAGTTTTCATATGTTTTATTTTTTATCGCCAATAAATACTCTAATTTTTTTCTATTGTCATCTAATAGTTCTTTTAGTTCTATATGGGCATTTGTAAGATTACTTACATCAAATTCTTTAAACATTTATCAATTTCCTTCTTTTTTGGTAATTATCTGTACATTTTACTATTTTTTAGATATAATATGCAACATTTTAACAAAAAAAGCTTAAAATGATACCTTGGCGGCTTTGCAAAGTGTGTTTTGTATTTTGCAAAGTCGCCTTATTTTAGAAGGATAATAATGACATTTGAAGAATTTGGTTTCAAGAGTAAATTACTTGATTCCATTAAAGATGCGGGTTTTAAAGAACCTAGCCCAATACAAAAAGAGGCTATTCCTGTAGTTTTACAAGGAAAAGATATAGTAGCACAAGCTCATACGGGTACTGGTAAAACAGCAGCTTTTGGTTTGCCTATATTAGAACAGCTTAGCCTAAATGGTGGTGTAGAAGCTGTTGTAATAGTACCTACTAGAGAATTAGCAGTTCAAGTAAGCGATGAACTATTTAGATTTGGTAAATTTTTAGGGATAAAAACAGCTACAGTTTATGGTGGTAGCTCATATACTAGACAAATAAGACATATAGAACACGCTGCTATTGTTGTAGCAACTCCAGGTAGATTTTTGGATCTATTAAACAACGAACAAATAGATATAAATCCATCGTTTGTTGTTTTAGATGAAGCTGATGAAATGCTAGATATGGGATTTTTAGAAGATATTAAATCAATATTTAAATTTTTACCAAGTAATAGACAAACATTGATGTTTTCTGCAACAATGCCAAAAGAGATAAAAGAGTTGGCAAAAACTATTTTAAATGAACCTGCTTTTGTAAGTATTACAACAGGAGAAGTAACAAATAAACAGATAAAACAACACTATTACGTTGTAGAAGAGCATGAAAGAGATGATGCTCTTATAAGATTACTTGATTATAAAAATCCAAAAAAATCTATTATATTTTGTAGAATGAAAAAAGAAGTTGATAGGTTGAGTACTTTTTTAGTATCTCAAGGATATAGTGCAAAAGGGCTTCATGGTGATATGGAGCAAAGACAACGTGAAGAGGTAATCAAAAGTTTTAAAGGTGGTAATTTAGAGATTCTTATAGCTACAGATGTTGCTGCTAGAGGATTAGATGTAAACGATGTTAGCCATGTATTTAACTATCATATACCTTTTGAAAGTGAAAGTTATGTTCACCGTATAGGAAGAACAGGACGTGCAGGTAAAGAAGGACTTGCAATATCTCTTGTAACTCCTCATGAATTTAACTCACTTGTTAGAATACAAAAAAGTGTTGGAGCTACACTAGAATCAAGAGTTGTTCCAACTATTAGTGAAGTAAAAGAAAAAAACAAAACTGAACTTGGTAAAAAGATAGCAAACCAAAATATAAATGAACATGCACTACATTTGGTTGAAGAACTAAAAGAGCAATTTGATATCTCTACTATAGCTTATAAATTAGCTTCTATTATATATGAAGAGCAAGAGATAAGTGGAAAAGAGATCATAGGTAAAGGTTCTAAAGAGTTAAAAAGATTACTAGATAACTACAAAGAAGAAAAAAGTTCCAAATCAAAATCAAGAGGTGGAAAAAGAGGCTTTGGAGATAGAAGTAGAAGCAAAAGACCATATGATAAAAATAGAAAAGATAGTACAAGATCACATGATAGTAAAAATTATAAAAAAAGTTCATCAAAACACAAATCTATGTAATATAAGAAATGATAGAATTAAAAAAGACTATCCAATCACTTCCAGATAAAAGCGGGGTTTATCAATATTTTGATAAATCTGGCAAAATATTATATATAGGTAAGGCTAAATCATTAAAAAATAGAGTTAAAAGCTATTTTAGATTTACCCCTACTCTACTTCCAAATGATACTCTAAGCCCAAGAATATATAAAATGATAAGCGAGGTTGTATCTTTGGAATATATTATAGTTCCAAGTGAAAATGATGCTTTGATTCTTGAAAACTCACTTATAAAGCAACTTAAACCAAAATATAATATACTCTTAAGAGATGATAAAACATACCCTTATATCTATATAAACTATGATGAAGATTTTCCAAGACCAGATATCACAAGAAAAATCATTAAATCAAAAAACATTAAATATTATGGACCATATTCAAGTGGTGCAAGAGATATTTTAAACTCTATTTATGCCCTATTACCTTTAGTACAGAAAAAATCATGCCTAAATGCGAAAAAAGAGTGTCTTTTTTATCAAATAAAAAGATGTTTAGCTCCTTGTGTTGGCAAAGTTACAAAACAAGAGTATAGAACTATCCTAGATAGTGCAGCTGATCTTATCAATAATAAATCAAAACTCATCTCTTTATTAGAACATAAAATGCAAGAGTATTCATCTAATCTCCAATTTGAAGAGGCATTGGATATAAAAAATAAAATATCATCTATCAATAGATCTCAAATAACTACAGGTTTAGACTTTGCAAATTTGGAAAACTTAGATCTTTTTGCATCTTATATAGCAGAAAATAGAGCTGTAGTAGTAAAAATGTTTATAAGAGATGGGAAGTTAGTTAGTAGTACAAATGATTTTATAAAGTTAGAAAATGAAACTTATGATATAGAAGAGATATATAAAAGAGCAATTATAGAGTATTATAGTAATCATGAGATTTTACTTATCCCTGATAGTATATTGATAGCTGATGAGATATCTAATGAAGAGGTTTTATTACTAAAAGAGTTTTTATACTCAAAGTTATCTAAAAATATTGATATTATCAATCCAAAAATAGGAAAAAAACGAGAGATTGCTTATATAGCTATAGAAAATTGTAAAGAGCTACTTAGAATAAGTTTACAAGATAAACAAAATAGTATCTCTTTAGAGTTAAAAAAACTATTAGAACTCAATCTAAGCCCACAAAGAATAGAGATTTTTGATAACTCACATCTTCAAGGATATGGTACTGTAGGGGCTATGGTTGTATATCAAGATGGTAAGTGGGATAAATCCTCAAATAGACTCTATCATTTAGAGGCAAAAGATGAATATTCACAAATGAAAGAGACTCTTATGAGAAGAGCCAACTCTTTTGCTCAAAATCCAGCTCCAGATTTGTGGATAATAGATGGTGGTAAAACACTTTTAAATCTTGCAAAAGATATAATTAGCAGTGTTGGAGTTGATATAGATATTATCTCTATTGCAAAAGAAAAAATAGATGCTAAAGCAAATAGAAGCAAAGGCAAGGCAAATGATATAATATATACACAAAAAGAGGTTTTTAAACTCCAATCAACAGATAATAGGTTACAATTTATTCAAAAATTAAGAGATGAAGCTCATAGGGTGGCTATTGGTTTTCATAAAAAAACAAAACTAAAAGAGGATAAACAGATATCACTTTTAGCCATCAAAGGCATAGGAGAAGCAAAAGTAAAAAAACTTTTACTTCATTTTGGAAGTTTTGAAAATATAAAAAAGAGTGAGTTTTTGGAGTTAAAAGAGATTTTAAATGAAAAAGATGCACTCTCTTTGATAGAATATTTTAAATTAAAACAAGAGGATTAGATTTGGCATATTTAGCTATAAACAAAGAAAACTACCTACATAATCTTGATATCATATCTCAAAAATTAGGTAGTATAGATAAAATAGCCGTTGTACTAAAAGACAATGCTTATGGACATGGAATAATCAATATTGCAAAGTTGGCAAATGAATATGGTATCTCAAAAGCTATTGTTAGAACGATAAGTGAAGCAGAAAAAATAAAAGAGTATTTTAACTATATAGTAGTTCTTGGAGAGCTACCTAACAAAGATTATTCACATAGTTTTCACATCACTATAAATAGTATGGAAGATATCGATAAAATAGCCCCTTATAGCTTAGTTCATCTTAAAATAGATACAGGAATGCATAGAAATGGAATAAATATAGATATGCTAGAAGAGGCTATTTATCGTATTGTTGAGCAAAATCTAAAGCTAAGTGGAGTTTTTACACACCATAGAAGTGCAGATGAGTTATCTAGTGAATTTTTTTGGCAAAATCAAGTTTTTTCACATGTGAAAAAAAGATGTGTGAATATATGTGAAAAACTAAATCTTACTATACCTCTTTTTCATAGCTTAAACTCTAACGCACTTTTTAGAGCAAAAAATATAGATGATGATTTTGTAAGAGTTGGTATAGCTTCTTATGGATATCTTGATTATAGTTTCAATATAGAAAAACCAAACTTAAAACCTGTGGCTTCTTTATACGCAAATAAAATCTCTACAAGAAGAGTTTTAAAAGGTGAAAAGATAGGCTATGGTGGTAGTTATATAGCAACAAAAGAGATGGATGTATCTACTTATGATATTGGATATGGAGATGGGTTTTTAAGATTAACTATAGATAAGGGAGAGTATTTTACTCCAAAAGGGTATCAAATCCTTGGAAAAATCTCTATGGATAGCCTATCTTTAAATACTATAGATAATGAAGTAGTTATCTTTGATGATGTAAGAGCTTTATCAAAACTACATAATACCATAAGCTATGAAATCTTAACAACTCTTATGCCCAATATAAAGAGGATTACAATATGAAAAAAATATCTGTTTTTTTCTACTTATTCCTTATATATACACAACTTTTTGCTAATGACCTTATAGTAGAGGCAAAATTCAATCAACAAAACAACAATCACCAAGAAGCAATATCACTTTTTTACCAAGCAGCCAAAAAAGATGGCTCTGCTGAAGCTATATATGAGCTAGGTAAATACTTCTATGAAGGTAAATATATAAATAAAAACTTTGATAAGGCAAAACTATTTTTTGAGCAATCTTCACAAAAAGGCTTTATTGAAGCTAGTTATGCTCTTGGTGTACTGTTTTTTAACTCAAATTCTAAATATCATAGTTATGAACAAGCGTATGATATATTTTTAGATCTAGCACAAAACAACAACCACGCTCCTTCACAAAATCGTGTAGGAATGTGTTTAATTTATGGTTTTGGAGTAGAAAAAGACTATAAAGAGGCTGTTAAGTGGTTTGAAAAATCTGCAAAAAATGGATATATTACAGGACAATGCCATCTAGCTCTTATGTATGCAAGTGGAAAAGGTGTATTTCCCAACTTTGGAAGAGCTAGAGCTTTGGCACAAAAAGGATATGAGGAAAAAAATCCTATATGTGTACAAGTTTGGGAGATGTTTAAACTTGATAAATACAAAGAAGATAAGGGATTTAAACAATGGTAACTTATTTACTCACAAATTAATAAAAATTATAAAAAATCTTCATATTTTAATATTTTTTAAGTATTAGCTAAGTCAATGTTGGTTATTATAACTAAAATTTTTATAAAAGTATTAAAGGTTATTTTATGGCTTTTAATAATTTTAATAATTTATACCTAAATTTTTTAAGGAGACAATAATGTATAAACCAAAACAAAGGCTGGTGAGTGTTTTAGTTGCAAGTAGCTTAGGACTATTTGCAACTAATGCAAATGCTTTTACTCTAAAAGATGGCGTATCTGAGGTTTTGACAACAAACCCTGTAGTACAAGAAAGATTAAAAAACTTTTATGAAACTCAACAAGATTTAAATATCGCAGAGTCTGAATATCTACCTAGTGTGGATTTAATAAGTAGATTTGGGCATAATAGAGCTGGGGATCTTAGAAGTCATATTACTGATGTTAGCTATAAACACTATACTAACTCTTTAAAGATAACTCAAAATCTATTTAATGGTTTCTCAACTACCAATAAAGTAGATTATCAAAAATCAAGAATCTTAGCAGCAGCATATCATTATGTAGAAAATGCAAATGATATAGCATTTCAACTAACTGGTGCATATATTGATGTAATAAGAGGATATAGATTGTTACAAAATGCAAAAGAGAGTGTTGCTATCAATGAAAAAATATATGCAGATGTACAAGAGCTATATGATAGTGGACTTACAACAAAATCTGAAATGACAAAAATCTATGCAGCTTTATCTTTGTCTAAATCAAATCTAGTAGTTCAACAAAATAATACTATAGATAAAGAGTTTAGACTCAAAAGACTTCTTGGTAGAGATGTTGATGTTTCACAACTAGAGTTACCATCTTTTGATTTGGCTATGCCAGAGAGTTTAGAAAGAGCTACTATGTATGCTTTGCAACATAATCCATCTATTTTGGTTAGTAACTACAATATTGAAGGAGCTCAATCTCTATACAAAGAGAGAAAAAGTGCTTTTTATCCAAGAGTAGATTTAGAGTTAGAACAACTTTATAACAATGCATATAGTAAAAGTGATAATGGATATGATAATGAAGATGATAGAAGAAGAGCTTATGTAACTCTTAGCTGGAATCTATATAGAGGTGGAGCAGATAAAGCTGCTTTACAAAAAACTAGAAGCAATATCCACAAAGAAGTAGAGATTCAAAGAGATCTTAGAAGACAAACTATGGAAGGTTTAGAACTATCATGGTCAGCATATGAAATGATAGCTTTACAACTAGAGCAACTTTATGAATACAACAAACACAGTGTGGATACACTAGATAGTTATCAAAGTGAATATGAGATGGGTAGAAGAACACTTCTTGATCTACTTTCAGCTCAAAATGACTTAATAAGTTCAAAAAGCCAAATAATCAATGCAGAACTTGATAGACTTTTTGCACAATATAGAATACTAGATGCTATGGGGATACTTGTAAGTACAATAGCAGGAGAGACTCCAGAATATAATCAACTAGTAAAACCTACACAAAATCCATTTGATATAGTTGAAGATACTCTACCAGTTAGCTTAGATCTTGATGGTGATGGAATACCAGATGATCTTGATATTTGTCAATCATCTATAGATAATAATGATATACTACCTTATGGTTGTAGCCAAAAACTAAAAGATTCAGATTTTGATGGTGTACCAGATGATATAGATGAGTGTGCAGATACTCCTTTTGGTGTGATTGTTGATGAAAAAGGTTGTCCTATAGAAGGAGAGGCAAATAGATTTGAAGCAAAAGCTGATACTTATGTAAATACACCTCAAAAATATACAAGTGAAAGTCCAGTAAAAAGTGATAATTTAGGACTTTATGATTATGAATATAATCCTGAAGCTAGTAAACATGTTCCATCTACTGAAAAACAAAATCATCTAATGTATGACTCTTTTGAAACTATCAAAAGATATGATGCTGTTAATATGAATGATTTTGATGGAAATTTAAGCCAAGAACAGATAAACTATATCAATCAGGTTGCTTCTGATATTAAAAAATTAGAAAATGAAGATATTACTGTTACTGTTATAGGACATACAAAGACTATGAGCTCAGCACAAAGTAGTTATGATGCATCTTCAGCTTATGCTCAAGCAGTCAAAAGAGAACTAGTAGCTAATGGTATAGATGACAAAGTGATCTATAGTGAAGCTAGGATGTTTCAAGATCTTAGATTTTTAGAGACTAGAGTAGAAGATGAAGCACTTAACGAAAGAGTTGCTATAGCACTATATGTACCTAAAAAAGAGGTAGTAAAAGAGGTATTTGAAGAAGGTATCCCTATTGATCTTTTAGTATTATTTGAGCATGATTCAGCTGTTGTATTGTTAGAGTCTCTTGATAGAGTAAATAACTTTAAAGAGTATTTATTAGATCATCCTCATTATAGAACTGTTATAACAGGACATACAAGTAAAACTCCTGTTAGTACTTTTGAGTATAATATGAAGCTTTCTATACAAAGAGCAGAGGCTATCAAAAAAATCCTTGTAGCTGGAGGAATAGATCCATCAAGAATAGAGACTATTGGTAAATCATATATGGAACCAATAGCAACAAATGATACATTAGAAGGACAAGCTCAAAATAGAAGAATAATAGCTGAACTTATAAATACAAAACCAAATGAAACTCCTCAAAACACAACAAAAAGTACTTCTAATAAAAAAGATAGTTCAAGCAACTGGACATTAACATACTAAAAAGGTATTGCCGTTGAAATATCATCACAAAAAAAAAGACTCCTTATTGGAGTCTTTGGTACTTTATACAAAGCTTTTTCATAAACCGTTTTCCGCAGAGTCTTTATTGTCTGGTTTGCCAACAGATGCAAATTTAACAAATCAATCTCTATTTTCAAAAACAAGTTCAAAATCACTTTTTTCTAGAGCAGCCAAAAGAGCTGGACTTAAAACATCTTTGATAGAAAGACCAATCAAAGATATTTTATCTCTTCAATTACCTATAATACTGCTACTATCAAATGAAAATAGTTGTATTTTAGAGAGTTTTTCTGATGATAAGAAAAGAGCAAAAATAATCTTTGCAGAAGAAGAAGCATTAGAACAATGGGTTGATGTAGAAGAGTTGGAAAAAGAGTATTTAGGATATGCTTTTTTAATCAAAAAAGAGTTTGAATATGATAAAACTCATCATACTTTGGATCTAAAAGGGCAAAGACATTGGTTTTGGAGTACTTTGGGCTTATCAAAAACTCTTTATTATGATGCTATATTGGCCTCTATTTTAATAAATCTATTTGTTTTAGCAACACCTTTATTTACTATGAATGTTTATGATAGGGTTATTCCAAACAATGCCCAAGAGACTTTGATGGTCTTTACTATTGGGGTGATTACTGTTTTTATTTTGGATGCTTCTTTAAAATTTCTAAGAGCATATTTTCTAGAAATTGCAGCTAAAAAGAGTGATATTATTATGTCATCTATTATATTTGAAAAAGTATTAGATCTTAAGATGGCATCTCATCCAAAATCTGTAGGCTCTTTTGCTAATAACTTAAAAAGCTTTGATTCTATAAGAGGTTTTTTAGCAAATGCAACATTAAGTGTTCTTATAGATTTTCCATTTGCAATATTGTTTTTGGCTATTATTTTTTACATAGCTGGAAATCTTGTTTTGGCTCCTATTTTAATAATGCTTTTGATTTTAATTTATGCTTTAAATGTAAGAAAACCTCTACAAGAAAGTATAGAAAGTACTTATGAAGCAGCTTCAAAGAAAAATGGTATTTTAATAGAATCATTACAAAATATAGAGACTATAAAGACTCAAAGTCTAGCTGGTGTTACTCAATGGACATGGGAAGAATCAACAGGAGAGATAGCAAATAAAAGTTTAAAATCAAAGCTTTTATCTACTTCTATACCAAATCTAACTGGATTTTTGGTTGGTTTAAATACTGTATTAGTTATAGTAGTTGGAGTATATAAGATTCAAGAGTTTGAGCTTACTATGGGGGGACTTATAGCAACTATGATATTATCAGGTCGTGCTATAGCTCCTATGGGACAAATAGCTGCACTTATTACAAACTATGAAGATGCCAAAACATCATATAAAATGTTAAATGAAATCTTAAATCAACCACTTGAAAGACCTCTTTCAAAAGAGTTTGTAAAAAGACCTAGTCTAAAAGGTAATATTGAGTTTAGAAATGTAACATTTAAATATCCTGATAGTGATGCTTATGCTCTAAAAAATGTTAGCTTTACTATAAATGAGGGAGAAAAAGTCTCTATTATAGGTAGAATTGGCTCTGGTAAAAGTACTATTGCAAAGCTTATTTTAAAACTTTATGAGCCTCAAAGTGGATCTATTTTAATAGATGGAATAGATATCTCTCAAATAGATCCTGCTGATTTAAGACAAAAAATAGGTTATGTTCCTCAAGATATTCATCTTTTTAAAGGAACAATCAAAAACAATATCTTAGGATCTTATAAGTTTGTTGATGATGAATGGATGCTTGAATGCTCTAGATTAAGTGGTACAGATGAATTTGTAAAACTTCATCCTATGGGATATGAGATGCCTATAGGTGAAAGAGCCATAGGACTTTCTGGTGGACAAAGACAAAGTGTTGGTATAGCAAGAGCGTTGATTGGGGATTTTAATATATTTTTATTTGATGAGCCAACAAATGCTATGGATCAAACCTCAGAGCTTAATGTCTTAAATAATCTAAAAACTGTAATTCAGGATAAAACTCTATTGCTTGTTACACAAAAGATGAATCTTCTTGATTTAACAAATAGAGTTATAGTTATGCATAATGGTGAAAAATTTCTTGATGGAACAAAGCAAGAAGTTTTAAGTAAATTAGGTGGTTGATATGTTTACAAATTTTATACAAAACACACAAAATAGATTTAAAACTATTAAAAATTCACCTTTTTTTGATAAAGCCCCAAGACTTCCAAAAACTCCTCCAAATGAACAAGATTTGGAGTATATGAATAGCTTAAGTGCTGCTGTTTTACAAAAAACTTCATTTAAACTACATAATATGATAGTGATTTTTGCTGTTACTATATTTTTATTTATTGTTTGGGCATATTTTGCAAAAATAGATGAGATAGCAAGAGGAAATGGAAAAGTAGTTCCTAGCGGACAAAATCAACTAATCCAAAACCTAGAAGGTGGAATAGTATCAGAGATATTAGTTAAAGAGGGTGATTATGTAGAAAGAAATCAAACACTTATTAAAATAAGTAATGAAAAATCATCTTCAAGTGCAGCTTCACATACTCTTAAACTTTTGGCTCTTGAAGCCCAAATCCTAAGACTTGAAGCAGAGCTTTCAAAAGACTCTTTTACATATGATTTATATGAAATTCCAGAGATGAATATGTTTTTAGAGAATGAAAAAAAGCTTTTTGACGCAAATAAAAAACAACTTCAGTCAAAAATACAGATACTAAAAGAGCAATTAAGCCAAAAAAGAAGTGATTTAAAAGATGCTGAACAAACAAAAAAACATTTAGAGTTTTCTGTTGGAGCTATAGTTCAAGAAGTAGAGATGACTAAGCCTATGGTAGAAAGAGGTATTAGATCTCAAGTTGATTTCCTAAAACTTCAAAGAGAAGAGAGTGAAGCTAAACAAAGACTTCAAAGCTCTATTTTATCTATACCAAAACTAAAATCTGAAATATATGAGATAGAAAAGAAGATAGAAGAGACAAAAGAGTCTTATATATCAGATGTAAGATCTAAACTAAATGAAGTAGTTTCATCTCATAAAGAGCTTGAAGCAACTACTAGTGCATATGAAGACCAAGTCTCTAGAACTATTGTAAAATCACCATCAAATGGTATAGTACAAAAGCTTCATATCAATACTATAGGTGGTTCAATAAAACCAGCACAAGATCTAATAGAGATAGTTCCTACAGATTATAAACTTTTGGTTGAAGTTAAAATACTTCCTTCAGATATAGCTTTTATTTACCAAGGACAAAAAGCTATTGTTAAGTTTTCTGCTTATGACTTTTCTATTTATGGTGGGCTTGATGGACATGTTGTTAATATTAGCCCAGATACTATAACAGAAAAAGATGATAAAACATACTATTTAGTTAGAATAGAAACAGATAAAAACTATATAGGTACAGAAGAAAAACCAATGAAAATAATCCCTGGAATGGTAGCAAATGTTGATATTATAACAGGTAAAAAATCTATACTTGATTATATATTAAAACCGATACTTAAAACAAAACAATATACATTTACAGAAAGATAGATATGAAAAAAATAGTACTCTTTAGCACAGATATAAATATATTACAAAGATGGTTAAATATATTAGCTTATGATAAAGAAAAAATTATAATACTCTACACCTTAGAAGATCTTATCAAAACAAAAGACTCTATAATGATT
>JAAYJJ010000063.1 GCA_012522985.1 Aliarcobacter butzleri | reverse complement strand
TAGGGCATCTACATCAGACTCATTTTTGATAGGTTTTTCAAAAACAGGACCTTCACCTTTGATAAAATCAAGTTTCATACCCATCTCATTTGGCACAACCAATATATCACTAAAAAGAATAGCAGCATCAACTCCAACAATATCTAGTGGTTGAATAGTTACTTCTGCTGCCAAAGCAGGGTTGTGACAAAGGTTTAGAAAATTTCCAGCTTGAGATCTAACAGCCATATACTCTTTTAGGTATCTTCCAGCTTGTCTCATCATCCACACAGGTGTATATGGAGTTGGTTTTCTTAAACATGCATCTACAAAAATTTTTGACATTTATTTTCCTTAAATTAATTTAACTTTTTTTGCCAACTTTACCTAAAAAATATAGCCCAACAGACAAAGCTGTTATAGCTAAGGCAAAATATAGCAACTCTAGTGGTGATTCATAATTTGTATGTAAAACTCTTTGAAAGTAGTTTACCACTAAAACCATAATAATAACTTTTGCTATCTTATCTTTTAGTTGATCTAGTGAAGAGATAGCAAGGATATTGTTACAGTTTTCATTATCTTCATCATCACATGCAGCTTCTATTTTGGATATAAAAAGCTCATATATACCAAAAGAAAAGATTAACATAACAATAGCCATAAGATATAGATCTACTGCACCTATGATACCAGCAACTATATCTTCATGGAAATGCTCTGGGTGAGCACCAGTAACTATGGTATTATAAACAAATAAAGTTACTTCAATAATATCCATACTAGCTACTATAAAAAGCAATACAGCTCCTAAAAACCCAAAAATAACAGCAAGTAGAACTATAAATCTACTTTGCCATAAACTATTTGAAAATAATTTTTCTAGCATCCGCCTTCCTCTTGTAATTTTATCCATTTTAGAGCTATTCTAACTGCATTTGTAGCTGCTCCAACTCTTACTTGATCTGCTACGTTAAATAGATGTAATATATTTGAATCATATATATCTTTTCTTATTCTTCCTACATAAGTAAAATCAGTATTTGTTGCTATTATTGGCATAGGGTACTCTTTGTTTGCTAGATCATCTATAACCTTTAGATTTTCAAAGCTCTCTAAAGCCTCTTTACATTTAGCTACATCAACATCTACGTCATCTTCAAAAGTGATAGTTATAGACTCACTATGAGATCTAAGAACTGGAACTCTTACACAAGTAGCAGCTATTTTCATCTCTTTATTTAAGATTTTTTGAGTCTCATAGATCATCTTTTCTTCTTCTTTTGTAAAACCACTTGGCATATCTTTATCTATTTGAGGTATGATATTAAGTGCTATTTGATGTGCAAAAGCCTTTTTTTCAGACTCATCAAGTCTAAAAGCAAAAAAATCTTGCATTTGAGTTACAAGCTCTTCCATACCTTGTTTTCCAGCTCCACTAGTAGCTTGATAAGTACTTACATCTACTCTTTTAATAGGATAAACATTGTCCAATGCTTTAAGAGATTGTGTCATTTGTATTGTTGAGCAGTTTGGGTTGGCTATAATACCTCTTTTTTCCCACATTGCAATATCTTGTGGATTTACCTCAGGTACTACTAAAGGAATATCTTCATCCATTCTAAAAAAGCTAGTGTTATCTATGACAACTGCTCCGCTTTCTACAGCATACTTAGCATACTTTTCAGAGATACTTCCCCCTGCACAAAAAAATGCAATATCAACTTCATGTTCATCAAAAACAGTAGTAGTTAGTTCATATACTTTATACTCTTCATTTCTAAACTCTATATATGTTCCAGCACTTCTTGCACTTGAAAGTGGAAGTATATTTGCAACTGGAAAATTAAGTTCATCTAAAACTAAAAGAAGTTCCTCTCCAACAGCCCCTGTTGCACCAACTATTGCTATATTATACTTTTTCATTATTCCTCATCCTCTTGTGAAAGTAAATTGTTTTGTTCGTTAGATAAAGAAGCCCCACCTTCTAGTATCTCGATATTGTCCAAATCTATCTCATCTTCTTCTTTTGGACATTTTGCTATGCTTACAACTTTATCATCTTTATCAACATTGACTATTATAACACCACTTGTATTTCTACCAGCTTTTCTAATACTATGCATATCAACTCTTATCATCTTACCTATGCTAGTAAGTAACATTAGATCTTGCTCTTCATCAACTATAACATTACCTATTATATTACCAGTTTTGTTGTTTAGTTTCATAGCAATAACACCAGTTCCAGCACGATTTGTTAATCTATACTCTTCAACCGTTGTTCTTTTACCTATACCTTTTTGGCTTACTGTTAGAAGCTCTTGCTCTTCATTATCAATAACATCAGCATCTACAACAAAATCATCATCAATCTTAAACTTAATACCAGTTACCCCTCTTGTACTTCTTCCTTGCTCTCTTGTTTTATCTATATCAAATCTTATACATTGCCCAAGACTTGTAAAGATTATTAGATATTTTGATTCAGGGAAGGTTATCTTTGCAGTAACTAACTCATCATTTTCATCTAGAACTATAGCTCTTACACCATTGCTTCTTATATTTGAAAATTCATCTAATCTTGTTCTTTTTACTACTCCATTTCTAGTAAAAAATGCTAGTGATTTATCTGGTGCAAAATCTGTTGTAGGTATAATAGCTTTTATCTTCTCATCAGCTCTTAGGTTGATAAGATTTACTACAGCTTTACCTTTTGCTGTTCTGCTTCCTTCTGGTATTTTATATACTTTTAGCCAATAAAGTTGCCCTTGATCAGTAACAAACATCAAAGTATCATGAGTGTTGCTGACAAAAAATCTCTCAATAAAATCATCATCATGTGTAGTTACCGCAACTTTACCTTTTCCACCACGACGTTGCTTTTCATAGGCTTTGATAGGTACTCTTTTTACATAACCATTATGTGTAATAGTTACTACCATTGGTTCATTTGGTATAAGATCTTCTATATCTATATCATCATAGCTATCTTCTATCTCTGTAAGCCTTTTTGTAGTATATTTATCTTTGATTTCTATTAGTTCTTCTTTGATAATCTCATTTAGTTTATCTTCAGATTTTAAAATAGCTTCAAGTTCAGCAATAAGTGCTAGAAGCTCAGCATATTCTGCTTCAAGTTTTTCTCTTTGAAGTCCTGTAAGTCTTCCTAGTCTCATATCTAGTATTGCTTGGGATTGTATCTCACTTAGAGAAAATCTAACCATCATTTTCTCTTTTGCTTCGGCATCATTTGCACTTGATCTAATAATAGAGACTATTTCATCTATATTATCTAGTGCTATTTTTAAACCTTCAAGTATATGAGCTCTTGCTTTTGATTTTTCTAGATCAAATATAGTTCTTCTTATAATAACAGTTTTTCTATGGTATAAAAACGTTGTTAGTATCTCACTTAAGTTAAATACTTTTGGCTCTTTATTGTTTACAGCCAATAAAATAATACCAAAAGTAGTTTCTAAAGGGGTAGATTTATATAGATTGTTCATAACAATCTCACTCATAGCATCACGTTTGAGCTCTATAACTATTCTCATTCCCTCTCTATCACTCTCATCTCTAACTTCGGCTATACCATCTATAGTCTTATCTTTTGCAAGATCAGCTATTTGTTCTATAAGTTTTGCTTTATTTACTTGATATGGAAGTTCATCTATAACAATAATCTCTTTTTTATTTTTATTTTCTATGTGGTGTTTAGATCTTATCTTTACCCTTCCTCTACCAGTTCTATAAGCTTGAACTATCCCACTTCTTCCAAAGATTACTCCACCTGTTGGAAAATCAGGACCTTGTATAAAATCCATCAACTCATCAGGACTAGCTTCAGAGTTATCAACTAAAAAAAGTATTGCATCTACAAGTTCTCCTAGATTGTGTGGAGGGATTTTTGTTGCCATACCTACAGCTATACCTTCACTTCCATTTAGTAGTAAAGTTGGTACTCTAGTTGGTAAAACAGAAGGTTCTTTTAGGGTATCATCATAGTTTGGTACAAAGTTTACAGTATCTTTATCTAGATCTTTTAGTATCTCTTCAGAGATTTTTGCCATTCTAGCTTCTGTATATCTCATAGCAGCAGCATTGTCTCCATCAACACTACCAAAGTTTCCTTGTCCATCTACCAAAGGAGCTCTCATAGAGAAATTTTGAGCCATTCTAACAAGAGCATCATAAACAGAACTATCTCCATGAGGGTGATATTTACCTATAACATCCCCTACAATCCTAGCTGATTTTTTATATGCTGCTTTTGATGTAAGATTTAGTTCATGCATAGCATATAGTATTCTTCTATGTACTGGTTTTAGTCCATCTTTTGCATCTGGCAAAGCACGACCTATAATAACACTCATAGAGTAATCAAGATAAGATGCTTTGATAGAATCTTCTATATTTACTTCTACTATGTCTTGTGAGTCAAAAAGATTTTCCATATATATTAACCTTTAGCAATAAATTTGTAAGATTTTATCTAAAAAGAGCTTAAATAAAGGATAGGTCTTAATATGGTGCTTAGTTAATAGTGAGTCTTTAAGTAGTAAATGTGGTGTTTGGTATTATCAGTCCAGATGGACTGATAAGGGTTATTCTTGTTCTTTTTCTTTTTTGTATTCTAAGATAATTTGATAGATTTCATCTTTTAGTTTAAGTTTCTCTTTTTTCATACCTTCAATTTCAAATCTATCCATATGAACCCTACCAGCTTCTGCTGCTTCAACTTCATGATCTAACTCGTGGTGTCTTTCAAAAAGCTTAACAAATCTTGCATTTTTTGTTTTTAGTTCTGTTATTAAATCTCTATGTTCGTGAAACATTATCTTCCCTTTATTGTGATTGTATTTTCACAATTATAGTACAAAATATCTTAAGAATAGTTTGTGTAGAATACAAAGATCAATAAAATAAGGGTTTTATATGTACAAAAATTTTATATCGATTTCTCTTCTTTTTTTCATCTTTGTAGGATGTGCTACAAAAGAGCCATATTTTTCTATAGAAGAGCTAACTAAACTAGAACAAAATCCAAAAAATTATATAAGTGATGAGCTTTTTTTGGATAAAAGTTTACAATTTCTTATCTCAAATGAGTATAAAAAAACATTCTTTGCTCCTTGGCATCAGTTTAATATGTCACACTCTAAAGAGGCTGCTATGTGGGCATTTTCTTATAAAGATAGAGCAGTTTATGGTGAAAATCATAGACTTTTAACAAAACAATGGTTTGAGGAGCTTATAAATAATGCAAACTTTGAAGAGTATGATAGTAAAAAACAAAAAGCTATTACTATATCAAACAGTAGCCTAAGAGCTTTACCAACTAAAAGTGTACTATTTTACAATCCCAAAAGTGCAGGGGAGGGTTTTCCTTTTGATTATAACCAAAATTCAGCTATTTATATAAATACTCCACTATATGTATCACACTTTTCCAAAGATGGCTTATGGGCTTTTGTAGATAGTAGTGTAGCTCTTGGATGGATAAAGATGGAAGATATAGCTTTTGTTGATGATTCTTTAGTAGAGGTTTTTGAAAAAAGTCCACTCTTTGTAAATATAAAAGAGCATAATATTGTAAAAAATGAGTATTTTTCACATACAGATCTAAAAGTAGGTACACTATTACCAAAAATAGATGAAAATCTTGCCATAGTAGCCTCTTATGAAGATAAAAGTGCTAAGCTCGTATATATAAAAGACAATAGTTTTATTGTGCCTTTTCCATATGGTTTTGATACTCAAACAATAGATCAAGTTTCAAATGAATTTTTAGCTGAACCATATGGTTGGGGTGGACTTTATGGGCATAGAGATTGCTCTAGTATGACTAGAGATTTTTATGCAGTTTTTGGTATATATCTAGCTAGAAACTCCGCCTCACAAATAAAAAATGGAAGCTATTTAGATCTAAAAGAGTTAAATCGTAACCAAAAAAAAGAATTTATTATCACCTATGCTAAGCCTTGGAAAAGTTTACTTTATTTAAAAGGGCATATTATGATCTATATTGGATCTGTTGATGGTGAACCTTTGGTATTTCATAATATTTGGGGTATAAGAACTATAAATAAAGATAAAAGTAGTGGAAGATTTATAGTTGGACAAGCTGTAATTAGTGATCTTTTACTTGGAAATCAACTTAATAATGTAGATAAAAATAGACTTTTGATAGATAGAGTAGAGGGTATTGTTAATTTAGTAGATGAGTAAGATAGAGTTATAAGTGGATAAATTATGAGGTTTGATTCTCCAAACCCCATAATACTATTTATGTTCTATAATCAGCATTGATTTTAACATATTCATAGCCAAGATCACAACCATAAGCTATAAATTTACCATCTCCTAAACCTATATCACATCTTATTCTAAAGCTATCATTTTTAAGTACCTGTGCAGCTTTGTCTTCACACTCTTTTGTAAATACAAATTCACCTTTATTATAGACTACTACATCATTATAAGTAATAATTAGTTTATTTGGATCACTATCTATTCTACTAGCACCTATTGTTGAAGCGATTCTTCCAAAGTTTGGATCTTCACCAAATAGTGCAGTTTTAACTAATAAAGAGTTTGAAAGTGCTTTAGCAGCAATCTCAGCTTGTTTATCATCACTTGCTCCAACAACTTCAAATGCTACAGATTTTTTTGCACCCTCACCATCACTTACTATAGCTATAGCCATATCATGCATTACAAGTCTCAAAGCTTCGCTAAAAGCCTCTTTTTCATAAACATTTGATTTACTATTTGCTAAAAGCAAAACAGTATCATTTGTAGAAGTATCCCCATCTACACTTATAGCATTGAAAGTAGTGTGTACATGAGTACTTAAAAGTTCTTTCATATCAGCTTTTGGTATGGCAGCATCTGTAGCTATAAAACATAGCATTGTCGCCATATTTGGATTTATCATACCTGCACCTTTTGCAACGGCTGCTATTTTGAAGCTTTTATTATCACTTAATATCACTTCATATAGAGCTGTTTTTGGGTAGGCGTCTGTTGTCATAATAGATTTTGATAGATTTTGTCCATTTTTTGCTTTTAGATCAAAGTTTTTTGCAGCATTTATGATTTTCTCTTTTGGTAAAGGATTTGCTATAACACCAGTTGAACTCATAATAGGATTTTGTAAATCAAAAGTCTCTTTTAACGTAGCAAATATCTCATCAATATCTTTTATTCCTTGTTCACCTGTTAGGGCATTTGCATTTTTTGAGTTGATAAGTACAAAGTTTGTTTTAAACCCTTTTGGGTATCTTTGATAATGCACTAATGGTGCTGCTTGAAATCTATTTTGTGTAAATATTGCTTCACATTCACACATAGTATCACTATATATAAATCCCACATCAAGTGCATTATTTGGTTTTAAACCAGCACTTACACCATCACAAAAAAAGCCATCAATTTGATCAATATAGCCTTTTATAGGTAAAATAGTAAACATTATTATATCTCCTTAGGTTTTTGAAATTTATTTAGTAATCTTTTTGCTTTTGTAATATTTGATTGATTTCCAACAACAAGCAATTTTGCATTTGCATTGAT
>JAAYJJ010000062.1 GCA_012522985.1 Aliarcobacter butzleri | reverse complement strand
CTAAGAAAAAGGTAATAACAGGTAGCTCAAAAGCTATACCAAAACCTATCATAAGCTTAGTAAAAAACCCTACATACATACCAATACTAGGCAAAACAGTAACAACAGTACTACCAAATCCTATCAAAAAGTCAAATCCCACAGGCACAACAAAATAGTAAGCAAACGATGCACCAACTAAAAACATCAATGTTGCAAAAAATACAAATGGAACTATTAATTTTTTTTCATTGTCATATAACCCTGGAGCTAAAAAAAGCCAAATTTGCCAAAATATAAATGGCAACATCATAACAAATCCACCAAAAAATGCCACTTTCATAGCTGTAAAAAACGTCTCTTGTATCTCAACTGCTACCATTTGTGAGTTTGCTGGTAAAGCCTCTTTTGCTGGAACCATCATCCACTCCAAAATAGGCTCATAAAAGGCAAAACAGATAAAAAATCCAACAACTATAGCAATAACAACATTTATAAGCCTAGTTCTAAGCTCAGCAATATGAGGTTTTAGATCTTCAAACATTCTCTTGCTCCTTTTTATCAAAAGTGACTTTATGTCTTATTGGTTCTTGTTTTGACTCACTACTAGGAGTTTGCTTAGTTGATCCATCATCACTTTTTGCATCAAACTCATCTGCTAGGATATTATCTATAGTAGCTGAAGATTTTAAGTTTTCAACTTGAGATTTATATTTTGCAGCTTCAGCTTTTAGCTCACTTATTTTTAACTCTTGATCTAAAGTTGATTTAGCATCATCTAAACTATTTTTAAGTTTCCTAAAAAACTTCGCTATATCTACCATGGCACTAGGGAGCTTTTCTGGCCCCAAAGCTATTATTGCAACTATTGCAATAAGAAATATTTCCATCATTCCCATACCAAACATTGTATATCCGCACCTTTTATATGTATTAGTTTGTTTAATGGATAATTTTACCTAAGTTTAGATAAAATTCACCTCAAAATATCTCTTAAAGGACTATATTTATGATAAAAATTCTTTTTTTAATATTTGTTGGTATTATACTATATTATATAGCTAGAAGTTATAAGACTGAAGAGTTTAAAAATATAAATATAGATAAAAAACAACATTTCAAAGGAGACTTACTAGAGCATGAAGCTGGGCTTTTGATAGCCTTGATGGCAAAAGTAGCAAAAGCTGATGGACAAGTAGGTGAGCTTGAGGCTGAACTTTTGAGTCATACATTTACTGATATTGCATCACATTTTGAAAATAGTGAATATGTAAGAAATGAGCTTAAAAAAATCTATGAAATAGAAAAACAAAGCTTTGAAAATACCATAATAATCTCACAAAAATATCTAAAACTAACTAGATTTGATTATAATAAAAGGTTATTGCTTCTTAATTATTTAGTTAATCTAGCCTTTATTGATGGTGAGTTTAGTGATAGTGAACGTATGATTATAGAAGATATTGCACATACTTTGGAGATAAAAGTCAATGATCTTTTTCAAACCATAAACTACTTCCAAAATCTCCATCAAGAGCAGACAAAATATAAAACTGATAATCTAGATAGTGCTTACATAGTTCTTGGAGCATCTAAAGATGATACTATAGAAGAGATAAAACAAAAATATAAAAAACTTGTAAGAATCTACCATCCAGATATAGTAACAGGACAAGGTGGAGATAAACAAAGTATAGAAGAAGCTACACAAAAACTACAAGAGATAAACCAAGCATACGAAACTATCAAAAAAGATAGAGGCTTTTAGGTGAGATTTAGCTTAGATTATGAAGTGTGCAAATGTAGGCATGTAACTTTAGGTGAGATAGTGTATGCTATCAAAGAGCTAAAAGCTTCAAGTTTAGAAGAGATTACTAAGCTTACAGATGCAGGAAGTGTCTGTGGAGCTTGTATAAGTGCAAAAAAAGATATCAATGAACAAAAACTTGAATTATATATAGAAGATATATTAAAACAACTAAAGGTAGATAAAAATGGATAATAAACAAAGAGAAAAAGAGGAGTTACTTGAAGAGATACAAGAGTTAATAAGCTGTAATAGTGAAAATTGTATTGATATTAATAAAGATTATTTAAAATATTTAGATATTGATGAACTTATAGATATAAGAGATATGTTACTAAGAAAAAAAATCTATCTCAAAGAAGAGACTATTAGTTGGTTTGATGAACTCTATGAAAAAACAAAAAAAGATACTTTATGATTTAATTTAAATATAAACATTATAAAAACTTAAGCTTTTTTTTCTTATAATAATAGCTTTAAAATTACTATAGTGGATTATTTTATATGACTTTTCAAAAAAAAGCTACTTTGGTATCTAGTAGCGTAGCAGCTATTTTGACTTTGATGAAATTTACCATAGGTTTAGCTAGTGGGAGTGTTGCAGTCCTTGCATCTGCTATTGATTCTATTTTGGATCTGCTTGTTTCGTTATTTAACTATTTTGCAATCAGCAAAAGTGAACAACCAGCAGATGAGACATTTAACTACGGTAAAGGCAAAATTGAAGCTCTTGCCTCTGTTGTAGAAGGAAGCGTTATAGCTATTTCTGGGGTGTTTTTATTTTATCAAGCAGTAAGAAAAGCAATCTATGGTGAAGAGTCTAGCTACCTTGATATAGCTTTGTATGTTATGCTTATCTCTTTAGTTTTAACTATAGTTTTAGTTATTTTTCTAAATTATGTAGCTAAAAAAACAGATTCTATGGTGATTAAAGCTGATGCTTTGCACTACAAAACCGATATATACTCAAATGCAGCTATACTTATAAGTGTTGCTATTGTATATTTTACAGGTTTTGAGATGGCTGATGTATTTGTTGGTGGGATTATAGCTTTGTATATAATCTATTCTGCTTATGATCTGATAAAAGATGGTGTTTTGGCACTTTTAGATCATGCTTTAGATATAGAGGTTGTAGATCAAATAAAACAAGCAATCGAAAATGAATCAAGAGTAAATACTTATCATTTTCTAAAAACCAGACAAGCAGGACAAGATATATTTGTAGAGGTTCATTTGGTTTTTGATTGTTTGATTTCTTTGATGGATGCTCATAGAGCTAGTGATAATATTGAGGCTAAAATAAGAGCTATAAATCCAAATAAAAACTGGATTATGAATATACATCTAGATCCTTATGATGACTCTATTATAAATGATGCATATTATATTAAAAAAGGGAGTAAATGTTAGAAAAAATTTTGATTTTAGTAATAATGATAACTTCTGTTTTATTTGCTAATGAGATTGAATATAAAGCTGATATAACAGCTCAAGAGGCATATCAAATGCAACAAAATGGAGCCATTCTTATAGATGTTAGAACAAAACAAGAGTATGATTTTATGAGAGCTAAAGATGCAGTTTTAGTAGAATCATATATGGAAATAAATGGTAAAAGAGTTTTTAATAAAAACTTTGTAACACAAATAGAAGATTTAGTTGATATGGATCTAAATAAAGAGATTATATTGATATGTAGAAGTGGAAGTAGAACAAAAGAGGCTGCTGCTATTTTGGCAAAAAATGGATTTTCAAATATATACAATGTAAAAAATGGTTTTGTATATGATTGGGTTAGAGCAAACTTACCTATTCAAAAGTAATGAATAGGTATAATACTACAATTTAGAGATTAAAGAGGTTTATTTATGATAACATGGATGCAAAGGCATAAAAAGTGGTTAGTGATAACTATATGGATTAGTACAATAGCGTTTGTTGGTGCTGGTTTTGTTGGATGGGGTGCTTATGATTTTGGTAAAAGTGAAGGCACTATAGCAAAAGTTGGCAAAAAAGAGATTTCAATGGGTGAGTTACAAAGAGAGTATGGTAACCTTTATTCTCAATATTCTTCTGTTTTTGGAGATAAATTCACACATGAACAAGCAAAACAAATAGGACTAGAAAGGATTGCTTTACAATCTTTGATTAAAAAATATCTTCTACTTTCATATGCTTCTGATATAGGAGTAGATGCAACAGATCAAGAGTTGGCTCAAGCGTTGGTTGAAATCAATAGTTTCAAAAAAGATGGAGTATTCAACAAAGATCAATACCTACAAATACTAAAACAAAATAGAATGACTACCGTAGAGTTTGAAAAGATATTGAAAAATGATCTAATCATAGATAAGGTTCAATCACTATTTCAAATAAACAATAAACCAAAAGAGGTAGAAGATATCTCTAGCTTGATATTTATGAAAGATAATATTAAAATCAAAATAGTAAATCTAGAAGATATATCTCTTGATATAAGTGATGATGAACTAAAAGGCTTTTGGGAAGAGAATAAAAACAACTACTTAACAAGTAGCTCATATGATATAGAAACTTATGAAGTAGCAACTTCAAATATAGAGCCAAGTGAAGATGAACTTTTGGAATTTTATGAAAAAAGTAGAAGTGATTATGTTTTTGAAGATGGCAAAATCCAAAGTTTTGAAGAAGCAAAAGAGAGTGTTTTGGGTGCTTATTTGTTAGAACAAAGCAAAAACAATGCACTTAGAACATATTTGGCTCTAAAAAAAGGTGAAGATTCTTTTCAAAAAACTATAAAAATTTTTAGTAATGATGCTGATTATGAAGAGTATTTAGAAGAGATCTCAAATCTTAAAGATGGTGATTTATCAAAACCTTTTGTAGTAAATGATAGCTATCATATTATTAAACTTGGCAAATCAAATAAACCTTCTCCTATGGAGTTTGAAGAGGCAAAAGAACTTGCTTTAAATGACTATAAAAGACAAAGCTCTAAACAAGCACTTATATCAAAAGCAGAACAAGAGTTAGCAGCTGATAATCTTAACAAACTAGGATTTGTAACAAGAGAATCTATAGAAGATATAAGTAATCTTAGAAGTGAAGAGGCTAATGAGTTTTTAATAAAACTTTTTGATACTCAAAGTAAAGAGGGAATTATAGAGTTAAATAACAAAGTTGTAGCATATAAAATAGTTGATTCAGAGCTTGGTGAACATAGTGACAATAAAGAGATGCTTGTTTCAAATACTATTTTAGATATAAAAAACAATGAACTCTTTTCAAATCTATTGCAAATGTTAGAGCAAAAATATGAAGTGATATCATATATGAAATAAAGGAATTATGTGAACAAAACAATATTAACAATAGATATAGGTGCAACAAATATTGTAACAGTTATAGCTAGAAATGATTTTGATGATAGAATCAATGTCTTAGGAGTTGGAAACAAACATACCTCTTCTGTTGAAAAGGGATTGATTACTAATATGCAAGATGTTGGAGAGACTATAAAACAATCAGTAGAAGAGGCAAAAAAAAGTGCTGAGGCTACTATAGATGAAGTTTTTGTCTCTTTTTCACCTGCTGAAACAAAAAATATAATTTCTAAAGGTAATGTTAGCATACCAAATGGGATTATAACTGAAAAAGATCTATATCAAGTTATGCAAATGGCACATTACAATGCCAATATTGTACCAGATTATGAAGCTATACATGTATTTCCTATATTTTTTAAAGTTGATGATTCTGGTGAGTTTACAAATCCTTTAAATATGAATGCTTCTAGACTAGAAGCTAGTGTGTATATAGTAACAGCTAAAAAAACAGCTATTACAAATGTAAAAAATGCCCTTAAAGTAGCTGGTATTGAAAATAGTACCTTTGTTTTACATGGTTATGCGTCTGCTTTGGCAACTATCAGTGATGAACAAAAAAAGTTTGGTGTTGCTGTTATAGACTTAGGTAGTAGTACAAGTGATGTTATTATTTATAAGGGAAATTCTATAATATATAGTGATTATATCCCTGTAGGTTCTCTTAGTATTACAAATGATTTATCTATTATGTTACATACTCCTCCTTTGGCTGCGGAGACTATAAAAATAAACTATGGTACACTCTTACCTATAGATGAAAATGATGAAAATAGTATCAAAAAAATACAAGTACCTATTATAGGTAATGAGTTAGAGACTAAAGAGGTTTCTATAGATAGAATACAAACTATTATACATGCTAGAACTGAAGAGACTTTGATCTTTCTTGCAAATAAAATAAAATCAAGTGGTTTAAGTGACAAATTAAGTGGTGGGATAGTTCTTACTGGTGGACTTAGTAAATTAGAAGGAATAGAAGAACTTGCATCTATGATATTTGGTAATATTCCTGTTAAAATAGCTAATCCAAAAAATATCAAAAATGGATATATTGACTTTAACAATCCTGTTATGTCCACTACTGTTGGTTTGCTTCTTTATAGTTTGGATCAAAACCCCTCTTTTGAGCTTGATTCTAATAAAAAACTAAGAAGTCCACATAAAGTAAAGAGTACTCCTAGTGTAAAACAAGAGATTCCTGTTATGACAACTAAAACGAGTCAAAAAAATAGTAAAATAGATCTTACAGGGGTAAAAATTCCTACAGAAAATAAAGAAAATCCTATTTCAAAAGCTTGGAATAAAATATTAGGGTGGTTTTGATGAGTACTTTATTTGATCCAAAAAGTATAAAAGTAGATTTACCAACAAAGGTTTTAGGTGAAAATCTAGTAAAAATCTCAGTTGTTGGCGTTGGTGGTGGTGGTTGTAATATGATCAATCATATGATCAATGAAGGTGCATATAAAATAGATTTAATAGTAGCAAACACTGACTTTCAAGCACTTCAAGTATCAAAAGCACCAAAAAAGATCCAACTAGGAGCAAAACTAACCAAAGGTTGGGGAGCTGGAATGGAACCAGAAATTGGTAGAGATTCAGCACTTGAAAGTTATGAAGAGATAAAAAATATTTTCAATGGTTCTGATATAGTTTTTGTTGCTGCTGGTTTGGGTGGTGGAACTGGTACGGGAGCTGCACCTACTATAGTAAAAGCAGCCAAAGAAGTAGGAGCTTTAACGGTAACTGTAGTTACCAAACCCTTTAGTTGGGAAGGCAAAAAAAGAGCTGGAGTTGCAAACTTAGGACTTGAAGAGCTTAGAAAAGTTAGTGATTCTATAATAATAATTCCAAATGATAGACTTCTTGAAATAGCAGATAAAGATATAGGTATGAAAGATGCTTTTAAACTAGTAGATAATATTCTTTATCAAGCTGTAAATGGTATGAGTGAAGTTATATTAAACCCAGGTAACAATGATATAAATGTCGATTTTGCAGATATTAGAAAGATCATGCAACACAAAGGTATGGCTTTGATGGGTGTTGGTAGAGCAAAAGGGGAAGATGCAACTCTTAGAGCTTTGGATGATGCTATAGAGTCTCCTTTGCTTGATAAGATGTCGCTAAGTAGTGCTAGAGGTGTTTTGATACACTTCAATGTCCATCCTCAAGTTTCACTACTTTCTATCAATAATGTTATGCATAAACTCTATGAAACTGTAGAAAGTGGTACTGCTGATGTTATATTTGGTACAACAACAGATGAGACTTTAGATAGAGATGAAGTAAAAATAACTATAGTTGCAACTGGTTTTGAGTCAAAAGATTCAACTACAAACTCTACTCAAACAGAAGAGAATAAAGAGCATATAACTATCAACATTAAGCCCGATGATGAAAAATACTTAGATATTCCACCTCTTATGAGAGAGTATATTATTAAATACTCTCTAAAAGATCTCTAACAATAGATACTCTTAAAATAGTAGTTATAAATTTTATAATTACTATCTAAGAAGTATAGTATCTATAAAATCTCCCTTTTTATAAGAACTCTCCTCATCCACAATAGCCAAAGCCACATCTCCTAAAAGATTGGTAAGTATAGCACTTGTACCGCTTCTTTTTGAACTATTGCTTATAGTATAGATATTATCCTTATAATCCAAATCAGATGCTATAAAAAGTGTTTTTATAGTTTGGTTGATATAGTCATTCATAGCTTTTGCTTTTACTATAGGAAGCTTTTGGCTACCTCCTCTAAAAGCAAATATTATAGGTAAACAAAAGAGTAAAAAACAAACCGTACTACTATAAGCAAACCCTGGTAAGGCACAAATAAATTTATTGTCTTTTTGGGCTACTATGATGTGCTGACCTGGTTTGATCCTAACACCTTGAAAAATCACCTCTGCACCTAACTCTTTTTTTACTATATCTTTTACAAAATCATAGTCCCCTACACTAACTCCACCTGTAGTAACAACGATATCTGATTGATTTAGTCCATTTTTAATAGCCTCTAAAATACTATCTTTATCATCTTTTATAAGCCCTAACATTATACTTTCACATCCATATTTATGAGTAAGAGCCTCTAGTGTAAGGTGGTTTGAGCTTCTTATTTGTGACTCGTTTGCTGCACTTTCTCCTAAATCTAGTATCTCACTTCCTGTAGAGCAGATAGATACTTTTGGAGAGGTAAATACTTCTACATAGACTATATTTAAACTAGCCATTACTCCTATTTGTGCAAAATCTATCTTTGTACCTTTGGGAATAAGAATTTCATCTTTTTTGTAGTTTTCCCCTACTTTCATAACTGCATAACCAATATCAACTTCTTGCTTAATATGGATTTGATTATTTTTTACCTCTACAAACTCTATAGGTATCAAAGTATCACTACCTTTTGGCATTAAAGACCCTGTAAAGGCTTTTATACAAGTTGTCTGCTCTACTTCTACTTGTGTTACACTTCCTGCTGGTGCTATATCAGCGATATTAAATACTTTTTGATTATTATCTTGAAGTTTTATAGCATAACCATCCATAGCAGCAGTTGGATATGCTGGAGAATTGACAAAAGCTTTGATATCACAAGCTAAGATATGATTTAAAGAATCAGCTAAAAAAACTTTTTTAGTATTTGCTATGATATTTAGACTATTTATCTTGTCTATAGCCTCTTTATATGAAATATGTGCCATATTAAACCCTATTATATATTTGGCTTCAATGATAATAAAAATTTGATTATACTTAGCTTATATTATAAAGTAAGTTTATAATTTTTAATTTTATAGCCTATCTGTCTTAGTGTAATTCCTAGCCTTTTAGCAGCTTCTGTTTGGTTATTGTCATATTTTTTAAGAGTATTTAGAATAACCTCTTTTTCTATCTCTTCTAGTGTTTTTTCTTTAAAACAGATATCTTGAAGATTTTGCTCTAGATTGGGCTTTTTGCCAATAGCACATAGATCTATAAGATCTTTTGGTTTTATGTGCGTATCATCTACACTATAAACTAGTTTTTCCATATTTCTTTCTAACTCTTTGATATTTGTATTATAAGGATACTCTTTTAAAATCTCCATAGCTTCATCACTTAATAATAACTTTTTATTATGAATAAAGTTATATTTATCTAAAGTATTATTTATAAAAAGTTTTATATCCCCTCTTCTATCTCTAAGGGCTGGGACATCTATACGATAAAAGTTTAAAAGCTCTATAAATTCTTTGAAAAATTTATCAGTTTTAACTCTATTTAACACCTCTAAAGAGGCTGTTGCTATAATTCTAGCGTTGTATTTTGAGGCTATCTCTTTTGATTTATATGATTTATCTTTAAATAGTAATAAAAACTTTTTTACTATATTTATTGGCAATTTATCTATATCTTCTATAACTAAAGTACCATTTTCAGCCAACTCTATCTTACCTATTTTGGACTCTTTTAAGGTTTTTGTTTCCATAAACTTATACCCAAAGATTTCAACTTCAAGCTCTGGGCTACTATATGTATTTGATTTAATAATCACCAAAGGTTTATGTTGTCTATGGCTTAGTTTATGTATTGTTGTAGCTATTGTTAGTTTTTCTGTCCCTACTTCTCCAGCTATTAGGACTCTTAAGTCACTTGAAGCTATTTTGATAATATCATTTTTTAGATTTATCATAGGCTCATCTATAAAATCAATAGCCAATATATCATAAAAACTAAAATCAAGTTCTCTTTCGTAGTATTTTTTAAGCTCTTTGTATTTATCTATTTTATAATCTTTTTCTAAATTGGAGTATAAGGCATAACGATATAAAGTAGCTATATAGTCCAAAAATTCTATCTTTTTTTCTATCTCCTCATCTGCATCATCTCCTAAAGCGATACTTAAAACGCCTATAGTTTCATAATTATATATAAAAGGAATAACAAAAAATTCTACATTTTTAAACTCCATTTTTTTGGATTTGTTTAAAAAAAGTTTATTCAACTCTTTGTCAATTACTATCTTTTCTTGACTTTTAAGTGATAAAAGCCTTGCTTCTTTATACTCTTTTGGTTCTGGTTCTAGCTCTATAACTGATGATGCAAAAAGCGTAAGTCCATCACTCTCTTTTATATAAATATCACATTTTTTAAATTTAAAAGTATCTTTTAATATTCTAAGTGATTTGGATATAGAGTCTTGATAGTTGTTTAACACCAATAATCTTAAAGATATTTCATACAATAAAAAGAAATCTTTTGAACACTCTTGTGTATGAATCTTTTTTTGCAT
>JAAYJJ010000061.1 GCA_012522985.1 Aliarcobacter butzleri | reverse complement strand
GCTTTACTCATAGCATATGCATCATTTACTCCATCTCCTACCATTACTACTTGCCCATATTGTTGTTTTAACAACTCTATAGTATTTGCTTTATCTTGTGGTGTTTGGTTTGAATATACACTATCAAAAGTAAACTCTTTTGCAAAAAAGTTTGCTACCTTTGTTTCATCTCCAGTTATAAGTGCTATATGTTTTACACCATGTTTTTTAAGAGTCTCAATCATCTCTTTTGTTCCATCTCTTACTTCATGAACAAAACTTACCATTCCTAAGATTTGATTGTCATATGCTATAAATACTACAGTTTTACCATCTTCTAAAAGTTGTTGATAGTTTGTTTGATATTTGCTTATGTTGATATTTTCTTCTTCCATAAGTTTGCTATTTCCAACAGATATAAAGTGATCTTTGTATTTTGTTTTTACTCCAAATCCAGGGATTACAGTACTTATAGAGTCATCTTTTTCTTGTAAACCTAAGCTTTTACTATAATCTGTAAGTGATTTTGCAATAGGGTGAGTGTTTCTATGCTCAGCTATAAGAGCATATTCAAAAAGCTTTTCTTTAGATACACCATCTTCAAGAATTATATCTGTTACAAGAGGTTTACCTGTTGTTAGCGTACCTGTTTTATCAAAACAAAAAACTTGAGATTTTGAAACATTTTCTAAAGCCTCTCCACCTTTTATCAAGATGCCGTTTTTTGCTCCATTTGCTATACCAGCACTAACTGCTGTACTAGCAGCTAAGATTGTAGCACAAGGACAAGACATAACTATCATTACAGAAAAAGCTGATATTAATGATCCTGTAAATACAAAAGTCCCTATTGTTAAGAGTGTTCCAAGTTTTAAAAGTCTATTTGCCAAAATATCTGCTTCAACTACACTTGGAGATTTTTGTGCAAGTGCTATTTCTACTTTTTTCATAGTTCTTGATATATAAGTCTCATTTCCTATAGCACCAACTTTTATATATATTCTTCCTCTTTGACAAATTGTACCAGCATATACTTCATCACCCTTTGTTTTAAATACTGGTTCACTCCTACCGTTGATAATACTTTCATCAATATCAGATTCTCCATCACTTATAATCCCATCAACAGGTATTTTTTCACCAGTTCTTACAACTACAGTATGATTTGTTGTAAGTCATCTAAATCTATCTCTAATTCATAGCTATCTTCAAGTATAAAGACTTTTTTAATATCAAGTTCAACTAAACGATGAATTTCATCTTTTGATTTATTTGCAATATACTCTTCAAGAAGCATACCACCTCTTAATATATATATTATCTCAAAAGCAGCCATAACTTCACCAAAAAATATAGTACCTACCAATGTAGTACCCATAAATGTTTGAAGTGTAAATTTTTTATTTTTGATATCTTCAAAAGACTCTTTAAGAAGTGGAATAGCAGCTATCAATGCTACACCTGCTAGTAGTGAAAAAGGTGTTGTTGCTACAGCAATACCCAAAAATGTTTCACTTACAAATAAATAAGCTACATATATGGTTAAAGCACCAAATTCAAATAACTTTCTTCTAAATGTAACAGGATCATGTTTTTTGATATTGCAACTATTACAACTACCACCACTACAGCTTAAAATATGCTCTTTGGAAGGAGTTGATAATAAAAACAAATCATTTAACTGTTGAACTATATCATATGGAGTTAATGTTTGTTTGTGATTAAATATAATAGAACTACACTGTTTATTTGTTCTTAGATTATAAATAACACTCTCAAAATGCTCTTTTATTAGAGTGATATTTCTCTCTTTTGAGAAGATATCAGACTTAAGCCTTACTCTATTTCCAGCGATACTCTTTATAACTATATTATTCACTATATATCTTTTTTGTTAATTTTATAAAATTGTATTACTATAAAGCTTAATTATTGCTTTATATGATACTAATTATTAAAATGATTTAAATAGATATTTATTTGATAACGATTATCGATTTAATAAAACTTTAAAGTTAAATATTGTATTATTC
>JAAYJJ010000005.1 GCA_012522985.1 Aliarcobacter butzleri | reverse complement strand
TAAAATTAGCTCTTGAAAATCAGAAAAAAGATTATGATGAAAAGACATTAAAAGCTTTAAAGATTTTGGAAAATGCAAGTGGTTTGACTCAAGAAGAGGCAAAAGAGATGATATTAGAGCAGATGAAGATAGATTCTAGGGCTGAAATAGCCTCTATTTTTAGAAAAGAGTATAAACAAGCTGAAAAAAACTCTCAAGCAGAGATAAACAATATGCTCTCCCAAGCAGTTACTAGATATGCAGGAGAGTTTGCAGCAGAGAGGCTTATTAATACTCTACCTTTGAAAGATGAAGAGACTAAGGGTAAGATAATAGGAAAAGAGGGAAGAAATATCAAAACTCTAGAGATGCTTTTAGGAGTTGATATAATTATAGATGATACACCAAATACTATTACAATAAGCTCTTTTAATCTCTATAGAAGAGCAATTGCAACTAAAACAATAGAGCTTTTGATAGAAGATGGTAGGATTCAACCAGCAAGAATAGAAGAAATTTATAAAAAAGTCAAAAATGAATTTGATCAAAATATCCAAAAAGAGGGTGAAGATGTAGTATTGGAGCTTGGTATTAAATCAATGCATCCAGAGCTAATTAAGCTAGTAGGAAAGCTAAGATATAGAGCTAGTTATGGACAAAATGCACTAGCACATACTCTAGAAGTTGCACATTTATCTGGTTTGATAGCTGCTCAAATGGGTGGAGATCCTATACTAGCAAGACGTGCAGGGTTACTTCACGATATAGGAAAGGCTCTAACACATGAGATGCCAGGAAGTCATGTAGATCTTGGTGCTTTGATGTGTAAAAGATACAACGAACCACCAGAAGTTATAAATGCTATCTATGCTCACCATGGACATGAAGAGCCAAATTGTATAGAAAGTGCTAGTGTTTGTGCAGCTGATGCTCTAAGTGCTGCTAGACCAGGAGCTAGAAGAGAGGTACTAGAGAGCTTCTTAAAAAGAGTAGAAGAGATAGAAAAGATAGCTACAACTAAGCTAGGAGTTACAAATGCCTATGCTATCAATGCAGGTAGAGAGATAAGAGTTATAGTAAATGCTGAACTTGTAAACGACGATGAATCGGTGATTTTAGCTACTCAAATAGCATCAGAAATAGAGCAAAAAGTTCAATACCCAGGTGAGATTAAAGTAAATGTTATAAGAGAACTTAGAGCATCAAGTTATGCGAGGTAAATATGGGACTATTTTCAACAATATCAGCAGGTAAATATAAGGGCAAAAAAGTAGAATTGCCCTTACTAGAAGTAACTAGAAGTTCAAAAGCTATTTTAAAAGGATCTTTTTTTGATACAATGCAACAAGATATTATAGATGTAGTTTTTATAGAAGCATTTGCTGGAAGTGGATCTATGGGATTAGAAGCACTTAGTCGTGGTGCAAAAAAGGCTTATTTTTTTGAAAAAGATAAAAACTCATATAAGATTTTGCAAAAAAACATCAAAAATATAGCTCCTAAAGATGGTATAGCTATGTATGGAGATAGCTTTGTTACTCTACCTGAGCTTTTAAGAAGTAGTACTTTATCTAATGAAGAGCTTATAGTCTATATAGATCCTCCTTTTGATTATAGAGATGGTATGGAAGATATTTATAAAAGATCTTTTTCTATAGTAGAGTGCTTTGATAAAGGAAATATCTCTTTGGTTGTTTTTGAGCACTACTCTAAGCTAGAGCTTCCTAATGTTTTGGGTGAGTTTAGCTTGAAAAAAACCAAAAAGTTTGGTAAAAGTTCACTTAGTTATTATATAAGGATGGAAAAAGAGTAATTGAAAAAACAAAAAAGTATCAAACTATTTATTTTTATATTGGCTTTTACTGTTTTGGGAGTTTTTTTGCTACCTTTTGTTTATACGGTTTCACCCTATGAGCTAAATCCAAACTCCATACTTCTAGCACCTTCATGGGAACATCCTTTTGGAACAGATAGACTAGGAAGAGATCTTTTTGCTAGGGTATTAGTAGGAGGTCAAACATCTTTGATTATAGGGTTTTTAAGTGCTTTGATAGCTTCTTTAATAGGTCTTGTAGTAGGTATAACAGCTGGGTATTTTAGATCTAAAGTAGATAAAACTATAACAATTATTATAGATCTTTTTCTAACATTTCCTACTTTTTTCTTACTTTTGGCACTTGTTAGTTATATGAGTGCTTCAGTTTTTGTTTTGATTGTAGTTATCTCTATAACGGGATGGATGAGTATGGCTAGGCTTATACGAAGTGAGAGTTTTGCTATTACTTCTAAGCCTTTTATAAAGGTTTTAAATCTTGCAAAAGTCTCTAAGCTTAAGATTGTTTTTAAATACTATGCTCCACTTCTTGCACCTATTTTTCTAATCTCTTTTACTTTTGGTGTTGGTGGAGCAATATTGGCTGAATCAGGACTAAGCTTTTTAGGACTTGGAATAAATCCACCTCAAATGAGCTGGGGGAGTTTGCTTAGTTCTGGAAAAGAGGTAGTTGATATAGCTCCTTGGGTGAGCTTTTTCCCTGGACTTATGATATTTGTAGTAACTTTTTGTTTAATCCAGATAAGCGATTATTTACAGGAAAAAACAAAGTAAAATTTAAAAATTACATTTTTGATTAACAAACGGTTAAATTTAGAATGTTATAATTCCATCAAAAAAAGGTATTTGCATATGAAAAAAAGTTTTATTATAGTAATTGCTACTTTTTTAGTGGGGATTATTGCTTATTTGGGGTATGTTTTTTATTTTGATGGTGCTAATTCATCAAATAAATACAGTACCATAAAAGTAAGCAAAGGTGATATAGAAGATGTAGTTACAGCTACAGGTACACTGCAACCTAGAGATTATGTTGATGTAGGAGCACAAGTTTCTGGGCAATTACAAGATATATTGGTAGAAGTTGGTGATATTGTTAAAAAGGGCGATCTATTAGCAAAGATTAACCCAACCTTGCTAGAGTCTAAGGTTGAAGCTAGTAATGCACAACTAAAACTTCAAGAGGCTCAACTATTAGATAAAATAGCTCAACTAGAGTATGCAACAATCAACTACAATAGACAAAAGCAACTTTATAATAAAGATGCAACAAGCCTAGAGAACTATCAAAGTGCAGAACTATCTTTAAAATCAGCAACAGCACAACTAGATATGCTAAAAGCACAAATAGAGCAAACCAAATCAAATATCAAAACTGATGAAACAAACTTAGAATATACCAATATCTATGCACCTATGGATGGTACTATTATGAGTATAAGTGCAAGAGCTGGACAAACATTAAATGCCAACCAACAAGCACCTATTATCCTAAAAATAGCTGATTTATCTATAATGAGTATAAATACCGAAGTCTCTGAAGCTGAGATAGTAAGATTAAAGCCAAAAATGGATGTATATTTTAAAACACTAGGAAGCCAAAAAAAGTGGTACACAAAAGTTTTAAAGATAGAACCAACACCAACTATTACAAACAATGTAGTACTATATAATGCTATTTTTGAGGTTGATAATAGTTCAAATGAGCTTATGACAAATATGACAGCACAGGTCTTTTTTGTAGTAAATCAAGCAAAAGATGTTATGACTTTGCCATTGTCATATATAAATACACTTCCAAATGGAGATAATGTAGTAACTGTTTTAAAAAATAAATCCACCATAGAAGAAAAAAAGATAGAAATAGGCGTTAGCAATAGAATAAGTGTAGAGGTAGTATCTGGGCTTAGTTTTGATGATGAGATAGTTTTGCCAAATAATAAAACAGATAAAAAATCACAACAAGCTAGTGGACCTAGATTTCAAGCTAGGATATAAGGTAAACTTATGAGTAATATTAAACCTATTATAAAGCTTGAAAAGATTACAAAAGTATTTCAAAATGATGGAATAGATATCAAGGTTTTAAATGGTATAGATTTAGAGATTTATCAAGGGGAGTTTGTAGCAATAGTAGGAAGTTCTGGAAGTGGTAAATCTACTTTGATGAATATAATAGGATGCTTAGATAATCCAAGTAGCGGTATATATGAGTTTATGGGAAAAGATATATCACTACATAAAAAAGATGAACTAGCTACACTAAGAAGAGAGACTTTTGGGTTTATTTTTCAAAGCTACAATCTTATTACATCACTTAATGCTTGTGAAAATGTTGAAGTTCCAGCTATTTATGCAGGAGTTTCTAAAGATGAAAGACGTAAAAAATCAATAGAGCTTTTAAGCTCTTTGGGATTAGATCATAGGCTTGAATATAGACCATCACAACTATCAGGTGGACAACAACAGCGTGTATCTATAGCAAGAGCCTTAATCAATGGTGCAAATATTATTTTAGCAGATGAACCAACAGGGGCTTTAGATAGTAAAAGTGGACAAGAAGTTATTGAGTTATTGCGAAACTTCTCTAAACAAGGATATACTATTATTCTTATAACGCATGATAAAGAGATAGCCTCATATGCAAATAGAGTTATAGAGATAAGAGATGGCCTAGTAGTTCATGATGAACAAAAAGCTATTAAAAAAGAGATTAAAATAACAAATAAAGTAAAAGATAAATACTCTTTTAAAAATGAGATAATAGAGTCTATGCAAAGTGCTTTTAAGGCTTTGAAGATGAATATATATAGAACAATTTTAACTCTTCTTGGTATAGTAATAGGTGTTGGATCTGTTATAGTTATGCTAGCTATTGGAGATGGAGCTAAAAAGTCTGTTTTAGATCAAATAAGTTCTATGGGTACAAATGTTTTGATTATTCGTCCAGGTATGCCAAATAGTAGGGGATTTTCCAATATTGCCACCTTGGTTAAAGAAGATGCCGATGCTATCAATGATTTAAATAATATAATAGCAGCCATACCAGAAAATAGGCAAAGTTTAACAGTAAGATATAAAAACAATGATCAAACCACATCTATAAATACAACAGGTAGTGAGTATGTAAGGGTAAGAAATTGGGATCTTGAAAGAGGAATATTTTTTAGTGCTGAAGATGAGAAAAACTATGCAAAAGTAGCTGTAATTGGTACAACTGTTGCAAAAACACTCTTTGGAGATAGTGATCCTATTGGAGAGTATATGATGATAAAAAATATACTTTTTCAAGTAATTGGTGTGATGAAAACAAAGGGTGCATCTATGTTTGGTGAAGATGAAGATGATATAGTTTTTGTACCTTTTACAACTGGTAGCTTATATATTACAGGACAAAATTTTTTACGAAATATTACAGTTGCAGTTGAAGATGTTGATTTAATAGAAGAGACAGAAAAAAATATCCACTCTTTGCTTTTAAGCCGTCATGGTGGTATAGAGGATTTTCGTATAAGAAATATGGCTTCACTAATAGATAATATTTCAGAAACTCAAAATACTATGACTATACTTTTAGGCTCAATTGCAGCAATATCCTTGCTTGTTGGAGGTATTGGTGTTATGAATATTATGCTTGTAAGTGTAACAGAAAGAACAAAAGAGATAGGAATAAGAATGGCAACAGGAGCTAGAACAAGGAATATCTTACAACAGTTTTTAATAGAAGCAGTTGTTGTATCTGCTTTGGGTGGACTTATAGGAGTGATTATTGGACTTTTAATAGCACTTGGATTGGAGTATTTTGATATCTCTATTTCTTTTTCTATTTTTCCAGTAGTTTTGGCATTTAGTTGCTCTTTTTTAACAGGTATAATATTTGGATATTTACCAGCAAAAAAAGCATCAAGTCTAAATCCAGTTATAGCTTTATCAGCTAAATAAAAGAGGTGTAATTTGAGTATTAAACATATATTATTATTTAGTTTTGTTTTAGTATTTGGTGGTTGTGCATTGACACAAACAAATCTAGAAAAAGAGGAATATATAAAAGCTCTTCAAAAACAAGATATTGTAGATGAGTTTTGGTGGAAAGAGTTTGGCTCACAAAGCTTAAATAAGCTTGTTGATATTGGGCTTGAAAATAGTCCAAATATTCTAATAGCTATAGAAAAAATTGAACAAGCTAGATTACAGCTTAATATAGCTGATAATAGTGGCTTACCAACAGCAGATATTCGTGCAAGTAGTTCAAAAAGTGAAAATAAAGATAAAAATAGTAACAAAACAAGACCAGAATCAACAAGTGCAAGTTTGGGTATCTCATATGAGATAGATTTGTGGAATAGGGTAAAATCATCTCAAAAATCCTCAAAAGCAAGTTTTGATGCAAGTAAGTATGATTATGAGGCTTTAAGGCTTAGTTTGATTTCAAATATAGTAACTACCTATTTTCAATACCAAATGTTAAATGAAAAGGTAAATATTGCAGAGCAAAATCTTGAAATAGCAACAAAAGTATATAATATAGTTGATACTAAATATTCAAATGGCATAGCCAATGGACTAGATATTAGCAGACAAAAATCAATACTTTTAAATCAAGAACTAAATTTAAGCAATCTACAAAAACAACAAAGTGAGGTATTTAATGCTCTAGCTATTTTAGTAGGGCTAATGCCCGAAGAGCTTGATTTGGAGTTTGAAGCAATAGATAAAATAAATGTTTTAGACCTAGATCAAGAGATAGATTCTGATATTTTATATAATCGTCCAGATATAGCAATTGCTTATGAGCAGATCCTTCAAAGTGAGGCTAGTATAGATCTAGCAAGGGCTGCTAAAATGCCTAGTTTTTCTTTAAGTGCTAGTGGTGGATTATCTAGTGCTACACTTTTGTCTTTACATAATCCTGCTTCAAGTTTAGCTATGGCACTATCTGCTTCATACAACCTTTTTGATGGTGGAGAGCTTGAAAATAGGGTATTAATAGAAAAATCAAAGGCAAAAAGCTCTATTTTTGCATATAAAAACACTCTACTCAATGCACTCAAAGAGGTAGATGATGCACTAAATAGTGTATCTATATCAAAAGATCAAAATATATTATCAAAAGAGATTTTAGATGAAGCACAAAACTCTTTTGAACTTTCAGAGCTTCAATATAGATATGGATTAAATGATCTTAGCACTTTACTTGATGTTCAAAAAAGTTATTTTAATGCAAAAGAGAGTTATATACAACAAAGATATTCATATCTATCAAATCTAGTACTATTAGTTAAAGCTCTTGGTGGTGGATGGCAGGATAAAGAGTAAAAAAGAGGATATTATCCTCTTTATACTAAAAGCCTAGAGGCTTGTTCTTGTAGGATATTGGCTTGAGAAGCAGCAAGATATCCTAGTTGTGAAGAGATATTATTTTTGTTAAAGTCATTGCTATCTTTACCATAATCAATAAAATATGTATTTGAATTTGATATATTGATATTAAGATTTGAGATAAGATTTTGTAAAGAATCACCTCTAATAGTACCTTGGATATCACTATATGTTTGTGAATACATAGATATGTTTTCTAAAGATTTATCTATCTCTTTTTGGATTTGTTCATTTGATTCTTTTGAACCATCATATTCAACAACTAGTTTTGCTATATTTTCCAAAGTTTTTTGCATATCTGGAGTTTGTACAAAAAATGTATCCTTTTGGGTAGAAAAGGTTAGCTCTTGCAATGTTTTATCTGTTGATAATATCATATCGTTATTGTACGTTGTTTTTTGTATAGATGTATTTAAATCTTTAACCAAAGAGATAAGATCATTTCTTTTATTTGCTTCATCGATATCTTCATTATCATCTAAAGTTTTATCTTTTATTTGTGCTAAGATATCTTCTTGTTTATCAAGACCTTTTTGTGCTATTTGTGTGACGGCAAAGATATTATTTATACTACTGATATTGGCAAAAAAGTTATTAGCTCTAGCATCTAGCGAGGATGAAAGGCTTAAATAAACAGCATCCTTATCTTTATACAAACCAGTCGTATCAGCTTTTTGAACCTTTTGAAGATTTGGACCAATACCAAGATCTGCAATTTGTTGTGTTTGAGTTGAAATGGGTAAGTTAGTAGATATGTTTTGTACACTATTTGCATCCATTTTGTACCCCTTGTATTTATTTTGATATATTATACCATAAATTTTCAAAAATAGAGATTTTAAAGTAGAATTTAGTTACAATTAACCATATTTTTTATATAATGAGTCTTTTATTACAATATTAGTAACTATTAAAATTTAAGTTATAAATTAATTTATAGTATATAATGTACAATCTTTTGATTTTGATGGATTATTAATATAGTATTAACAACTATAATTAGGGGAATTATTGTGAAAATAAATGGCGCAAGAATGGTAATAGAAGTCATAAGGCATGAAGGGGTTGATGTAGTTTTTGGATACCCAGGTGGTGCTATTATGAATGTCTATGATGAAATCTATAAACAGAGTTATTTTCAACATATTTTAACAAGACATGAACAAGCTGCAGTTCACGCTGCTGATGGATATGCAAGAGCAACAGGAAAAGTAGGTGTAGCTATAGTTACTAGTGGACCAGGTTTTACAAACGCTGTAACAGGACTTGCAACAGCTTATATGGATTCTATACCTTTAGTCGTGATTAGTGGACAAGTTCCAACAGCTATAATAGGAACTGATGGTTTTCAAGAAATAGATGCCGTAGGGATAAGCAGACCATGTACAAAACATAACTATTTAGTTCAAACCATAGAAGAGTTACCAAAAGTTTTAAAAGAGGCATTTTTTGTAGCTAGAAGTGGTAGGCCAGGACCTGTACATATAGATATACCAAAAGATATTACAGCTGTGCTTGGTGTCTTTGATTATGAACAAGAGGTTTGTATGCCTACTTATAGACCAACTGTAAAGGGTAATAAAAGACAGATTAAAAAGGCTTTAGAAGTTATTTCAAAATCAAATAAACCATTACTTTATATTGGTGGTGGTGCAGTTTTAAGTAACTCTTTTAGTGAAATAAGAGCTTTTGCTAAAAAAACAAATATTCCAGCAGTTGAAACACTTATGGCAAGAGGTGTTATGGGTCATGATAATCCACTTTTTATAGGTATGCTTGGAATGCATGGAGAGTATGCTGCTAATATGGCTATGTATGAGGCTGATGTAATAGTTTCTCTTGGTGCTAGATTTGATGATAGGGTAACAGGAAGACTTGATGAGTTTGCAAAAAATGCAACTATAATCCATATAGATGTAGATCCAGCTACTATTGGTAAGATAGTAGTTCCACACTATCCTATAGTTGGAGATTTAAAACTTGTAATGCAAGATTTTAATGAGACTATAAATGAGTGTGAAATGAATGATTATAGTAGTTGGAATGAAAACCTAAAAGAGTATAAAAAAGCTGAACCTTTGAGATTTATTGATAGTAATGATACTATTAAACCACAATGGGTTATACAAAGAACAGGAGAGCTTTTGGGCAATAAAGCTGTTATTACAACAGATGTTGGACAACACCAAATGTGGACGGCTCAGTTTTATCCTTTTGATTTTGCTAGACAATTTGTAACAAGTGGTGGACTTGGTACTATGGGATTTGGCTTACCTGCTGCTATGGGGGTAGCTAGAGGAGTTGAGGATAAAGTAAGTATTAACTTTACAGGTGATGGTTCTATTTTGATGAATATTCAAGAACTTATGACTTGTGTTGAGTATAAGTTACCTGTTGTAAATATTATATTAAATAACAACTATCTTGGTATGGTTAGACAATGGCAAACTATGTTTTATGAAGATAGATTAGCTGAAACTGATCTTAGTATGCAACCAGATTTTGTTAAGCTTATTGAGGCTTTTGGTGGGCTTGGTTTTAGAGTTAAAACAAAAGAAGAGTTTGACGAAGCACTTAAAAAAGCAGTAGATGCAAAAAGAGTTACTTTTATAGAGGTTATTGTAGATAGAAGAGAGGATGTTCTACCTATGGTTCCAAATGGACATGCTTTGAATGAGATGTATTTATTGAAGGATAAAACAAATGAATAATTTTAACCATTTTTATGATAGTGTAGAGATAAGAAGAGTTATTTCTGTAATTGTTATCAACGAAGATAGTGTACTATCTAGAATAATAGGACTTTTTTCTGCTAGAGGATACAATATAGAGTCTTTAACAGTTGCTCCTGTACCTCAAAGTGACTACTCTAGAATGACTATAGTAACAATAGGAAGCAAAAGAGTGATAGATCAAATAGTAAAGCAGTTAAATAAGCTTATACCTGTTTTAAAAGTAAATGAACACTCAGATGTTATTGAAAAAGATACAGTTTTAATAAAAATACCAATAGATCAAGATTTAAGTGATGTAGCAACTTTAGCAGCAACTTATAAAGGATCTATTCAAAATGTAACAGAAGATGCTATAGTAGTTTCAGCAACAGATGAACCAAAAAGAATACTAAACTTTATAAAAGTTGTTCAAAAAAGATTCAACCCTATAGAGATAGTAAGAAGTGGTGTAGTTGCTATGGAGAGATAGGCTTTGAAAAAGCATATAGAGATACAAAAACTAGGGGAGTTTTTAGGACTAGATATTAAAGGTGTTGGTATCTTAAAATCTATCAATACACTAAAAGATGCAAAAGAAGATGAACTCTCTTTTTTTGATAATACAAAATATCTTGAAGATCTAAAGACTACCAAGGCTAAAGCGGTTTTCTTAAAAGAAGAGTATAAAGAGTTTTTACCAAAAGGCTCTATTGCTATAGTAAGTGATGAGCCATATCTACTTTTAGCTTATGCTACAAAACTTTTTGCACCAAAAGTGGTAGAAAAAGATGGTAAGGAAGCGGTTATTGGACGAAATTGTACTATTATGAAGTCTGTTTATATAGGTAAAAATAGCACTATTGGTGAAAATTGTACTATTATGAGTGGGGCTTATATAGGAGATAATGTCAAAATAGGTAAAAACACTATTATCTATCCAAATGTGGTAATCTATAGAGATTGTGTAGTTGGAGATGATTGTATAATACATGCAAATAGTGTTATAGGAAGTGATGGCTTTGGTTTTGCTCATACAAAAGAGGGAAAACATATAAAAATATATCAAAATGGTAATGTTATCATATCAAATGATGTAGAAATAGGAAGTAATACCTCTATAGATAGGGCTGTTTTTGGAACAACCTATATACATCAAGGTGTCAAAATAGACAATCTTGTACAAATAGGACATAACTGTAATATAGGTGAATACAGTATTATTGTCTCTCAAGTAGGAATATCAGGAAGCACAACTTTAGGTAGAAATGTAGTAATGGGTGGACAAAGTGCGACATCAGGACATCTTGAGATTGCTCCTTTTACTACTATTGCTGCTCGTGGAGGAGTAACAAAAACTATAAAAGAACCCAAAAAAGTCTGGGCTGGATTTCCACTAGTTGAGCATAAAACTTGGCTAAAACTTCAAGCTAAAATATCAAATTTATTAAAATAAAGGATAATCCATTATTTCTAAAATTATTTCTATTATTATAGCCTTTGTTTTTATATATCTTACTATTGGTGTTTTTATTGGTGATAGAGTAATAGTTGGAGAATTGGGTGAACTTTATGCTGATTTTGCAAAACTTCAATTTGGTTATATCTCATATATTTTACTTATAGTATTGCTTTATCCATTGTATATAATAAATAGTAAAAAACTAGATATTGTAGATATTGTTTTATATATTATAGCTGGATTTTTTACGCTTTTTGCTACTATTATAGCACAAGCTCTTATTATAGATGGTGAGTTAAATGGTAATATTGGATCTTTAATAAATATATATTTATCTCCATATATAGGTAAAGTTGGTTTATGGATATTTGTTTTAGTAGGTTATATTGTATCTATGGTTATTCTTTTTGAAGAGAGTTTAGAAGATCAATTTATAAAGTTTTTTAATACTTTTAAAAAAACAAATAACCCTAAAGTAAAGATACATCCTACGTATAAACAATCACAAAGCCCATCAGTTAAAGCAAAAGAGAAAGTTGTAGTAAAAGAGGAGCAAGGTAGAGCTATTATAGAGCTTGTTAAAGTAGATGATAAAGAAGAGATAGAAGATATAGAAAAACAAGATACTATAAAAGAAGAAAGCACTATTCATCCTCTTTTGGTAGAAGAGTTAGAAGAGAATAAAAAACTATTAGAAGATATAGAACTAGGTGTTAGTGAAAAACCAAAAGATTTTATTTTACCACCTGTTGAGATATTTCAAAAGCCACCAAAAGAAGATAGTAAAAATAAGATAAATGAGGCTTTAATAGATAAAAATATTGCTAATTTACTAGATAAGTTATCAATGTTCAAAATAGATGGGGATGTTGTAAGAACCTATACAGGGCCTGTAGTAACAACTTTTGAGTTTAAACCAGCTCCAAATGTAAAAGTATCAAAGATTTTAAATCTTCAAGATGATTTAGCTATGGCACTAAAGGCTCAAACTATAAGGATTCAAGCACCAATCCCTGGTAAAGATGTAGTTGGTATAGAAGTACCAAATGAGAGCTTACAAACTATTTATTTAAGAGAGATACTTGAAAGTGAGATATTTCAAAACTCTACATCTCCTCTTACTATGATACTTGGTAAAGATATAGTAGGTAAGCCTTTTGTAACAGATCTAAAAAAACTACCACATCTTCTTATAGCAGGAACAACAGGAAGTGGTAAGAGCGTGGGGATAAACTCTATGATTTTATCACTACTTTATAAAAACTCACCAGATAATCTAAAGCTTATTATGATAGATCCTAAGATGTTGGAGTTTTCTATATATAACGATATTCCTCATCTTTTAACTCCTGTTATAACCAAACCAGCTCAAGCTATAAATGCTCTAGCAAATATGGTAGGTGAGATGGAGCGAAGATATACACTTATGAGTCAAACAAAGACAAAAAATATAGAAGGTTACAATGAAAAGGCTAAAAAAGAGGGTTTTGATCCTTTTCCTTATATTGTGATAATTATAGATGAATTAGCTGATCTTATGATGACAAGTGGTAAAGAAGTAGAGCTATCTATTGCAAGACTTGCACAAATGGCAAGGGCTAGTGGAATACATCTAATAGTAGCAACTCAAAGACCATCTGTTGATGTAGTAACAGGACTTATTAAAGCAAATCTACCTAGTAGAATAAGTTATAAAGTAGGGCAAAGAGTTGATAGTAAGATTATTTTAGATGCAATGGGAGCAGAGTCTTTGCTAGGGCGTGGTGATATGCTCTTTACTCCACCAGGAAGCTCCAATTTGGTACGAATTCATGCTCCTTGGAGTACTGAAAATGAGATAGATAAAGTTGTAGAGTTTTTGAAAAACCAAAGAGAAGTTGAGTATGATATAGATTTTTTAAAGGATAAAAACTCTAGCATACAAAATAATTCAGGAAATAATAGCGACGGGCTTATAGAACTAGATGAACTATATGAAGATGCAAAAGAGGTAGTTTATAATGATAAGAAAACTTCAATAAGCCATATCCAAAGACGTCTTAGAATAGGGTATAATCGTGCAGCAAATATAGTAGAGCAGTTAGAAAAAACAGGAATACTATCTGAAGCTGATCACAAAGGAAATAGAGAGATTTTGTAAAAGTTTTACTTATATTTAATCTTTTTTTTCATCTAAGAGTCTTTCTTGTAAGATATCTAAAGCCTTAGATAGTTTTTCTATATCAAGACCATACTCTTTAGCTAAATCAAGAGCTTTTTGTATATATTTATCATCTAGGGGATTGTTTATCGTACAAGCAGTCTTTGCTATCTTTAAAATTCTTGTTTTTTCCAAATACTCATCTTTACACTCTTGAATATTATCAATAAACTCTATAGAGTTTATAAGAGATTCACTTAATTTCCAATGTTTAAACATATTTGCAGTAATTTCAGAGCTACTTAACCCAACCATTTTTTTTTCAATCTCTTCAATATCTACTTGATTACTTTTGACTAGTTTTAAAAATGATTCACTTTTACCATATGTTTTTGCAATATCTGATATAATTAATTTACCAATATCTTGTAAAAATGAAGGAATTGCTAGTTCATCTTGGAGAGTTTTATTTATCAAACCCATCCATATATTAACCAAAGCTGAAATAAGATTGGAATATCTTATAAAATCATTCATATCAATACCATATGCTTCTAAATCATTTGATAAAACACTTCTTAAAGAACTCCCAATAGCTATAGAGATTGTAAAATTAACCCCCAAAAGACTTATAGCTCTAGCTGGGGTTTCTACTTTGCTTCTAAATGCAAACATAGCTGAATTTGCGACTTTTAGGAGTGTTGAGATAGTAAGAGGATCTTTTTCTATGATTTTCAATAACTCTTCAGGGCTTTTAGAAGGGCTTTTTCTAAAATTCTCAAGCTCTATAACTGTTGATGAAAGAGGTGGTAGAGAGTCTATTTTATTAGTTATAATTGACATTTATTGTTCCTAAAATAGCTCAACACTTGTTTCAATCTCTTTTCTATAAACAAGTGCTGTTCCTCTACCTAAGTTTTTTGCTTCTTGTAGAGCAATATCGGCATTTTTGATAACTTGAATTTTTGAACTATTATGTTTTGGATATAAAGATATCCCAGCACAAACAGTTCTTCTTAGTGTTTGATTTGTATAAAAGTTTACTAATACCTCAGATTTTGCAAACTTATCTATAATATCTTTTGCTAAAGTATATGCTCTATCTTCATTGCACTCTGGAATAAGAACTAACATCTCATAGCCTGTAAGTTTAACACAAGTTGAGTTATTTGGTACTATTGATTTAATAACATTTGCTAATTCTATTAAAACCTTATCTCCTATTTCATAATCAAACTCATCAACTACTGATTTAAATCTATCAACTTCTAACATCATAAAAACAGTATTATTTAGATTATGGCTAAAGAAGTTATTATTTCTTAGGATTTCATCTAAATATTTTCTATTATAAAATCCTGTAATATGATCTTTTAAAGAGTTTTGTAATAACTCTTTTTGG
>JAAYJJ010000060.1 GCA_012522985.1 Aliarcobacter butzleri | reverse complement strand
TAGAGCTTTTTGATACTATTTGCCATCAAGCAAAAGAGTTTACAAATGAGATCTATCTTCATCTTTTGGGTGATCCTTTGGTGCTATCAAATCTACAAGACTATCTTGATATTGCCTATAAATACTCCTTAAAAGTCAAGCTTACAACAAGTGGCTTTTATCTAAAAAAAGAGATTTTTACTATCTTAGTTCATCCATCTATTAAACAAGTAAATATCTCATTAAATAGCTTTAATGCCAATAAAACATCTAAAAGCTTTGATGAGTTTATAGATACTATTATGGATTTTTGTGATTTTAAGCAAAAAAGTGTTAATAATATTTTTATTAATCTTAGACTTTGGAATATAGATAAAACTAGCAGTGCTTATATCTATAACCAAAAAGTTATCCAAAAGCTTAAAGAGTTTTTTGAGCTAGAGCATATTAATCTAAGCTCATCAAAAGATAGACAAAGATTGGCAAATAAAGTAATTCTTTCATTTGATGAATATTTTGAGTGGCCAAGCTTAAATAATAGATATTATGAAGAAAAAGGCTTTTGTTTAGGACTAAAATCTCATATAGCCATCACTTGTAGTGGGGATGTAGTACCATGTTGTCTTGATAAAGATGCTATTATCAATCTAGGTAATCTTCACTCTCAAAGCCTAAAAGAGATACTTTATAGCCCAAAGGCTCAAGCTATTATATATAGTTTTAAAGAAGGATTTGCACTCCAAGAGCTATGCAAACACTGCTCATTTAAAGCTAGATTTAGTCAAAAACTTACCACCTAGCTTTTGAGCTAACATCTAGCTCGTCTATAGTTGTAAACTCTTCTTTTTTATATAGTTCTACTGCATATCTACCTATCATAGCGGCATTATCACTACAAAAGTTAAGCTCTGCTAATAAAAGCTTAGAGTTATATTCACTACAGAGTCTTTCTAACTCTACTCTTAAAGCTTTATTTGCACTAGCCCCTCCAACAATAGCAAAAGTTTTTGGAGTATGGAGTTTAAAATATTTTTTAAGTTTTTGCATAAGATGAGCAATTGCTGCTTTTTGAAAAGAGGCACTTATATCACAAATAGTTTGTTTATCAAGAGTACCTTGCTCTTCTATAGCTAGTCTTACTGCATTTTTAAGTCCACTATAACTAAACTCTATTTTTGGAGAGTTTTTTAAAGGAATAGGAAAACTATATCTATTTTCATCACCATTAAGTGCCATTTTCTCTATTTCTGGTCCCCCTGGATAAACTAAACCTAGCATTTTAGCTACCTTATCAAAGCTCTCACCAAAGCTATCATCTATAGTAGATGCAAAAAGCCTCATATCATCTATACTATTTACTTCTAGTATCTGTGTATGTCCACCACTTACCAACAGTACAGATAGTGGTACAAACGACTCTTTTTCAATAAAAAGAGAGTAAATATGTCCTTTTAGGTGATTGACTGCTATAATAGGTAGATTTAGAGCAAGACTCAAAGCCTTTGCCATCATAACACCTTCAAGCAAAGTAACACTAAGCCCTGGAGAGTTTGTAACGGCAATAGCCTTTAGATATGGAAAAAACTCTCTACACTCTTCTAAGATTTTTGGTAAAGCTTCAGTATGAAGCCTAGCAGCAAGTTCTGGAACTACTCCACCATATATACTATGATCTAGCTCTTGAGAGATTTTTTTGTGAAAAATAAGCTTATAGTTATTTATAGATGTGATAGCTATAGAGCTATCATCACATGAACTTTCTATACTTAATATCATCTTTGTATCCACTCCAATGCACACGCTAACTCTCCATATCCGCTTTTTGCATTGATATGTCCAGCATTTGGTAGAATTTTAAGTCCGATATTAAGCTTACTTTGCATAGAAATAAGTTCTTCAACTTCTATATAAGGGTCATTGTCACTTGAAGCCATAATCACCTCTTTTGCTCTTAGATCACTTGACAAGGGATAGGGTATAAAAGAACTAAGTTCACTTATATTACAACTATTTGATACAGGAGATACTAACATTAGCTTATCAACTATATCAACTTTTTCATATTCAACTAAATGAAACCATAGATGATTTGCCAAAGAGTGACAAACTACAATATTTGGTTTAAACTCTTGTAAAATCTTCTTTAAAACATCAAGCCACTCTTGTAGATTTGGATTGTCTTTATTTGGCAACTCTGGAAAAAGCACCTCAAATCCTAGCTTTAAAAGCTCATTATTTAGCCATGATTGCCAATGTGGTGCGGGACTTCCCCCAAGACCGTGTAAAATAAGTACTCTTTTCATATCTTTTCTCTTTGGTAATCTATAAACTCTATTTTATAGTTGAATTTTTGGAGTTTATTTATAGTGTTTTTATCAAAAGCCTCTATTATAAGCTTGTTGTTTTGTTCAAAAACCAAAGCTTTTAACTCTTTGATATTATGATTTTCACACTCTTTTTGATCTTGAAGGCTTTTGTATTTTTGAAGCTCTTTATCTAAATCAAGTTTTAGTGTTTGCTCAAACCTAGCTCTACTTACTATAAGATATATGGTGAGTGCCAAAAGTATCACAAAAGGAATAATCAAATCTTCCATACAAACTCTCTTATCTCTTTATCTATATCAAAGATATCTTGAACATTTGAAGGCTTGATATCTAAGTATTTTTCATAAGCTTTTATACTATTTTTAGCAATCATAGTAAAATCAATCTCACCATTTAAAAACCTATACACACCCACCTCATTTGCTGCATTTAGCACAACTCCTCTATGTGGATTTGCCAAAAGATCATCTTTTAGCTCCCATATAGGATATCTTTTTGGATCTATTTTTCTAAACTCCAAACTAGCTACTTCACATAGATTGGTAGTAGGTACTATGAGCTCATCTACCTTACCTAAAATAGCATATGCTATGGGTAGCTGCATATTTGGAGATGCAATATGAGCGGTGGTACTTCCATCACTAAAGTTTACCATTGCGTGGATTATTGATTTGGTTTCTATAATGGCATCAAGTTTTGTAGTATCAAAAAACCATTTAGCCTCCAAAAGCTCAAATAGTTTATTTGTCATAGTTGCACTATCTATTGTTATTTTATTACCCATTGCCCAATTTGGATGGTTAAGTGCTTCGCTTATGCTTACTTTTTCTAAGTTTGTAATAGGATAGTCCCTAAAAGCACCACCACTAGCTGTAATAGTCATACTATCTATAGATTTATCACTTTTTAGATACCAAAGTCCAAAGTGTTCGCTATCTATTGGAACTATTTTACTCATATCCAAAAACTCTCCAGCAACCACTAAAGACTCTTTATTAGCTAAGGCTACTTTTTTGCCTTGCTTTATAGCTGTAATAGTAGGAGCTAAACCCAAAAATCCTACTAGTGCATTGATCACAAGGCTTGAAGAGGACTCCTCTATAGCTCTTAAGATTGCATTTGCTCCAGCAGATACGTTGTTGTGGTTTATATTGATTACATCTTTTTCATTAGCGACCACAACTCTTTTTGGATTAAACTCTTTGATTTGTTGGTTAAGGAGTTCTATCTTTGTTCCAGCTACAAGAGTATCAATGCTTAGATTAAATCTTTTTGCCACATTTAAGGCATTAACCCCTATAGAGCCTGTAGAACCAAGTACAATCATAAAATCAATCCTATTAAAACATACATAATAATTGAAGCAAACAAATATCCATCAACTCTATCTAAAACTCCCCCATGCCCAGGGAAAAGGTCTCCACTATCTTTGACATTTGCCTCTCTTTTTAGATAACTTTCAAAAAGATCTCCATAAACACTAGCTATACTTGTAATAAGTGAGATTAAAAGTACTTTCCATATACTCAAATCCAAAAATAACATAAGTAAACTTAGTAGTGTTCCTACTACTACCCCACCTATAACACCCTCTATAGTTTTGTTTGGAGAAGAGGGAGCAAACTTAGTTTTACCAAACTTTCTACCTACAAAATAAGCTCCAACATCTGTACCAGCTACAATCAATAAAAGCCAAAAAAGTACTAACATACCATAATCAAAATAGAGTGCCAAAATAAACAAAAATGGCACCAAAGGATAAAGTAATGGGATAAATAGCCTCTTATCAAACTCTTGTTTATATGCCAAAATAGAAGCAAACAAAACAAAAGACACAAAAGCTAGATCTTGAGGGTGAGGATAAAAATAAGCCACTATCCAAATAACTCCAGCAACAATATATAGCCTATTGTCTTCTATACGAGATAGTAAATTCATCTCTTTTAGTCCAACCATCATCAACATACCAAGAACTGCCCATGTTACTAAATATGAATCAACAATAGCAACAATCAAGACAACTATTAACATAGCAAGTCCTGTTTTGATTCTAGTTGAACTTGTTTTTATAATATCCCACATATTTTTTCCTTAATCAACTCTTACTTTTATTGTTTTGTAGTTATTATACAAGAGGTTTGCTTTTGATTGGATTTTAAGCTCTCTTCTTTTTGTATAATCAACTTCATAATCACCCCCATAAGGTGAAGAAAATTTAGCACATAGTAAAGCAGCTTGTTTTATCACATTTTGTGGAAGCTCTTTTTTTTGTGTAGGGACTATTACATGTGATGATGGGCTATCTTTTAGGTGAAACCAAAAATCATTTGCCCTAGCTTTTTGTAAAAGTGCAATATTTTCTCTTTCATTTCTACCAAGATAGATCTTATATCCATCTATCTCAAACTCTGCAAAAGTTTGCTCTTTTTTTGTTTTGCTTTGATTTTTCTCTTTTTTAGGCATATAAAACTCTATCTCATCTAAAGAAATAGCACTATTTATAAGATTAATCATCTTTTGAGTAAATAAAAGTTTTTGTTCTAAGTTCTCTTTTTCTAAATATAGATTTTTTGCTTTTTGTTTTAGTTTTTTACTTTTAGCAAAAAGTGTATTTATATAGCTAGAGACATTCGCAACCTCACTAAAATCAAAAGTTTGAAGATTATTTTCAAAATCAAATAATTCAATCTCTTTTTGAAAACTTTTTAGTTTATGGATATTGGCAAGAAATAGATTTGCTTGATTTGATAGCTTGTTAGCTTCTTCTTCAAGCAGATGGCTTTGAGGAAGAGATTTAATGATTTTATTTAGCTTTTTTTCCTCTTTTTTAAGAATATTTAGTTTTAATTTTTTTTGATTATTTAGCTCTTTTGCCTCTTTTTGTTTATAGTTATCATATAAAAACTCTTCAATATCTTCTATCTCTTGCTCTTTGGGACTAAAATTGCTAAAAGTTAGCTCTTCTAATATATGTCCTACTTTTACTACTCTAGAGGATTGTTGTTCACTTATATGTCTAATAGCTTCAAGAACTACTAGATTTGAATTTAACAATATCACATTTGTATATATTCCTGTAAACTCAAATTGCAAATATAATATCTCTTGTTTGTAACTACTTTTAATATCTAGTTTAAATCTTAAAATCCTATCATTATTTACTAAATCCAAGTCTATTATATGACAATTGTTTAATTTTTTGTTTAAGATTACATCAAAAGGGGCATTAAAAGATTTATTTACTACCATAGTATCTGCTTTATATATAGTACTATTTCCTTTTGTCATATCAAAATAGAGTATATTTTTATCTTCAAATTCTATTTTTAATGTACTATTTTGTACTCTTTTAATATATTTGATAGTTTTATATTTTTGTAGGTATTTTACTACTGCTTTTAGTTCAAAGTGTTTCATTCTTAATCCATTCATTATAAAATCAAATAATATCATAGTTTTAATTTAACTTTTATTTTATTTAGCTTATAATGTCTCATATTAAAAAATTAAGGAGTTTCAATATGAACAAATTACTAAAGATAGCTTTAGCTTCAGCGTTAATTTTAGGACTAGGAGCAACTGTAGCAAGTGCAAATCCAGACAAAGGGCAAAAATTATTTAACAAAGACTTAAAAGGTCCTTGTGATGCAACTGGAGCAAAAGTAGCTGCTACTCATACACAAGATGAGTGGGAAGATATCAAAGAAAGTGGTAAACTAAGTGAAGAGATTCACAATATTTGTCCAGCTGTTGCACCTGATTTTCTAGATAGCAAAGGTGATAAATATAAAGATCTATTATTTGATTTCCTACACAACTATGCAAGTGATTCAGGAAATGTTCCATCTTGCTAATTAGCTAACGCTATTTTCTATTATAGTAAGGAAGGCTTTACTTCCTTACTTATTTCTTCTTTATTTATAAAATATCGTCATACTCTTTAAGTCTTAAACTTTATTATACTCAGTAGTTTTATTATCAAACATTATTTTACAATAAATTAATATTACTTATGTTAAAATAAATATGAACTTATAATCAACACAAGGAAGCAAAATGACTAAATTAAAAGGAATATTGTTTAGTTTCGTTTTAGTAACGGGTTTATTTGCCAATGCAAATATAAAGATTATTGATTTCAAAGATGCGAATAAGCATTTTGAAGCAAAAAGTGCACTTTTTTTGGATGCAAGACCATATAACCTATACCAAAAAGGTACCATCCCTGCGGCTATGTATATGGACTATAAAGAGTATGATAAACTAAAGAAGTTTTTACCAGCAGATAAAAATATCACACTTATAGCGTTTTGTAATGGACTAAAATGTGAACATTCAGATCATTTAGTAAAATTGTTGCAAAAAGATGGATATAAAAATGTACTTAACTACAAAGGTGGTTACCCAGAGTGGAGTGAGAAAGAAAAGCCTCAAATGGGTATCTTAAGAGAGTGCAAAGAAGAGCCAAAGGGTGAGTATGTACCACCTAGAGCATCTACTACTATCAAAGGTGCTACTGTTCATCTAGTAGAGGGTGATGATACTATGATAGATCAATATTGGTTTGCACAAGAATTACAAAAAGGTACAGTATCAGAAAATATTCAACTTATTGATGTAAGAAAACCAGATCAATTTGCACAAGGTCACCTAAAAGGTGCTATCAACGTACCACTAGATGCTGATGATAAACTTGATGTTACTAAACTACCAAAAAACAAATTAAATGTAGTATATTGTAACACAGGTATGCAATCAACTGGTGCAGTTTCATCTCTAAAAGAAAACGATGGAAGTATTGTATATTTTGATGCAAATATTGATTGTGAAGGAACAAACTGTAAAGTAGAACCAAACGAATTATTCTAATATTTGATTATCTTATATAACTGATTATTATAATTGTTATAATAAGCTCCTATTCAAGGGCTATAGAGCTATCTATAGCCCTTTTTTATTTAAGTTTTATTTAATAGTTATAGGAGTAAAATTGTGTATCTTAATAAAAAGGATACAAAAATGAAGAAAAAAGTACTCTCTATTTGTGTAGCCTCTGCGTTAGCTTGTAATCTATATGCAGATGGTGGAGCAGATAATAGTGAGGTTATGGCTCAACTTGAAGCACTCAAGGCTCAAATAGCAGCATTAGAAGCAAAGTTAGCAGATAACTCAAAAGAGATAGAAAAAGTAGATCAAAAACTTACAAGAACAAATAAAAATGTAAGTGATGTAAAGGTAGCAGCACTAAATGACAATATCAAATGGGATGTTGATTTTAGAACTGCATTTGATAATATCCAATACAAACACGCTAGTGGAGCAAAATCCAAAAATCCTGATCTTTTAACAAACAGACTATGGCTAGGTATGGGTTATGCACCTGATGATAACAACCTTTTTAAAGGTAAACTATCATACTACAAAGCTTATGGAGACACGGCAAACCACTCTCAATCCAACGTAAACCCTGGATATGCAGACTTTGATTGGGTAACCAATGAAAATGCACTAGATGGTAATATAAGAGTAAAAGAGGCTTATTGGTTGTATCAAAATGATACATTTTTTGATGCAAATACTCCATGGACTATTAGTATAGGAAGACGTCCAAGTACTGATGGACTAGGTATCAACACTAGAGAAGGTATGAATGACAACTCTCCACTAGCTCATACAGTTAATGTTGAGTTTGATGGTATGAGTGCTAGGTTTGATCTTGATAAGATAACTGGTGTTGATGGTATGTGGTGGAAACTTTGTACTGGACGAGGTCTAACCAATGCAACCCCTAGATTTGATATGTTTTCACCAGATTATTCTTATGATGGAAACAACAACAAAGACATCAATATGTATGGATTTATCTTCGTTCCATGGGATAATGGTCAATACTCTGTTAGAACCAACTGGGCTAGAGGTGAAAATGTAATAGGCTTTAATGATGCTGACATAAATGGATTTAATGCAGCTTATAGTGCTTATTATTATGGAATAGGTAATAATAGCACTGGTGTAGCAGCAACAGCAAAAGGTGTTCAAGAGTTCGTAGATTTAGTCCATGCAACTCCTAGGTTTGCAACAGTTGGTGATATAGATCTAGCTACAGTGATGCTAAGAGCTGATGGTATAGGTGATGGGATAAATGACTTCTTGGATGAGACAGTTGCATTTGCGTCATGGGCTCAAAGTAAAACTAGACCAAAAGGATCTATGCTAGGATCACCTGATAGCAAAACAGGTCACTCTACATGGATAGGTGTAGATATGCCACTACTTCTAACTGAAGATGGTAGATGGGGTATAGAGTGGAACAAAGGTAGTAAATACTGGAGAAGTATGACTTATGCTGAAGATACTATGGCTGGAAGCAAAATAGCAGCTCGTGGTACAGCATGGGAGATCTACTACAACCAACCTTTGACAAAAGCTCTACATCTTAATGCTAGATATACACAAATCAAATATGATTATACAGGAAGCAATGGCTTTTTTGGAGATGATGGAGCACCTATGGCTATAGCTGATGCTTTAGCAAAAGGACAAGATCCAGTTGAAAAAGCAAGAGATTTAAGACTATCTATAAGTTATAAATTCTAACTTAAAAATATAGCAAGGCATCTTGTCTTGCTATATTCTATTTATTGTATAAGTAAAGTTTCAAGTCACTAGTATTGTTTTTAAAGAAATTTGATTATGATATTTGAGATAAACATTCATAAATCTTAACTCTTAGCACTAACTATCTATAATCATACCGCTCTAAATCATTGATAGCCATAACCTTTTTGATATTATTTACATAGGTTTGCCCTTGTATAGAGTATAAAAGCATAGTTTCACTTAAAGTAAAACCATCTAAAACCTCATCTTTTTCTCGTAATTCAAGTCTTTTTTTTCTAAACTCACTATAAGCCCAACCTATATTTAGATTTAGCATATAATTAGCTACACTATCTTCTAAATCTCTAAAGACTCTTATTCTATGTGTAGCTCCCTCATCTCTTTGTTCTGGCACTATCCCTACTCCACTATAAGTCCACTGCCCAAAGAGATTATTCGCCTCTTTTACAAAACGACTTTTACCCCAACCACTCTCTAATGCAGCTTGAGAAAGGGCCAAAGAGCTTGGAATAATATCTATTCTTTTAAGATAGGATTTAAGATCATATAGTTTTGAGATTTTATACTTTTTTTGGAGTTTTATAAGCTTTGAGATATTAGATGAGTTGATTAAAAAAATATTTTTCTTTAGAGTATTTTCTATAAACTCCCTTTCTTTAAGAATCTTATTATTTTCTGCTTCTATAACGGGGAGCATAATATGAACAAAACGTTTTTTTACTCTATCGATATCTTTGATTTTATAAAAACTACTACCAAAAACCGTCGAATAAGCAAAACTATACAATAAAATAATAAATAAAAATACTCTTATAACTATCTCCAATCAAAGCTTATAAATAATTAGATATTTACTGTAAAAAGCTTCTTTACGGGTCCTTTTAAATGTAAAACATTATCTTGTATCTTCATAGTAAGTAACTCTTTACTTATTGGATACACTCTTGTAGTATTGCTTAAATAACCAAGATTATAAGCTCTTAGATAACAAGCTGCCATTCCTGTACCACAAGCTTGAGTTTCAGCCTCAACTCCACGCTCAAATGTTCTTACATAAAGATTATTATCTTTGATTGTAGCAAAATT
>JAAYJJ010000059.1 GCA_012522985.1 Aliarcobacter butzleri | reverse complement strand
TTAGAAAGTGCAAAAGAGCTTATAAAAAAGGTGAGTGATTCTTAAGAGATTTTATTTCTTATAAGCTTAATTTAAAATACGATACAATGTATAAGATAGCTAAAAATGATTGACAATAAAGAGTGTAGTTGTGTTAGTCGTAAGATAGGAAGTGTTTTTTCTAGAAGTGATACTTTAATGTTAGAGGTTAGTTTGGAAGCTTGATTTTTGTTTTTAGTATTTTTTGTGAACGTAATAGTATAAATAGGAATAAGCAATAATAAACTATTAACTAATTTATTCAATAAAGCTAATAATAATAAATGTTGTACTAGAATTATAGTAGTACAATTAATTTATGGAGTTAATATGAATATAATTTCTTTTAAATTTATCATTTTATTTATGATGGCTTTTATCCTAAGTGCTTGTGGCAATGCAACTAAAATACAAGAGCAAGAAATACAACAACCAATACAAGAAAAAGTTGTAATCAAGCAAGAGGTAAGGGCGTATGATAATCTTGATGCTTTGATTATAGATATGGCAAATCAGCTTCAACAAAATAGCAAACTTGATAAGGGATAGTTAAATGAGCTGGCAATAACGGCATTTGTTGATTTACACCAGTAAAATAAGTCCACAAAATTCGGTATAGTGTTAGGTGAGTCTATGTACAATGAGCTTTTTGTAAGAGGTTTTGATGTCTATGAGTTTAGAGGACAAAAGGCTATTAATGTCAATGCAACGGGAGAGTTTTTTATAACAAGAGATATAAATAAACTTCCAAAAGAGGTAAAAAATAGTTATGTTTTAGTTGGTACATATTCAGCTTTTGGTAATGGTATTTTAGTAAATGCTAGAGTTGTAGATAATGTTGATGGTAAAGTGTTATCAAGTGCAAGAGGTATTTATAATATTCTTCCAACTTGTGAGTTGTTTGAAAATTGTAAACCAAAAGCCCTAAATCCAGTTCAAAAAAAAATTGAACCTAAACTAGTAACAAAAACTATCAAACTTATAACAGACAATTGTTCAAAAGAGGTTTGTCCTTAATAAAGTTTAATAAAAATATAGTTATAATGTACCCATTATTTAAAATGGGGATATTATATGAAACCAGCTTTACTTATTTTGCTTTTGATTTTTGCTTTTTTGGGTGGATGTAGTAAGCAAAATAGTCAAGTTATAACTAAAGATGACACAACCCTAGATACTGCTTTATATACAAATATAGAAAACTCTCAATTTAATAATATCAATGATTTAAGTGATTATCTAACAAAAGAGTTATTACAAAACCATATTGCTCTAGATAAAAAGGTGGTATTGGTAACATCTTTTGTTGATTTGAATCAGCTAAATCAAACTAGTGACTTCGGAAGAGCTTTAGGTGAAAAAATGATATCAAATCTTCATAAAAAAGGATTTAGAATCAAGGAGTATAGAGGTCAAAATGCTATAAGTATCAACTCTAATGGAGAGTTTTATATTACTAGAGATATAAAAAAACTACCAAAAGAGATAGAAGCTGATTATGTATTTATAGGTACTTATACAGAGGTAAATGCAAATAGTTTATCTATCAATGCTAGGATTGTTGATTTTGTAAGTGGAGATATCTATGCAACTGCTACAGCAAACTATATCAAAGGAGCAGCAAAAACGCTAAATTCTTCAAAAAATATAAAAGAAATTAGATATGTAGAGATTATAAAGGATGATAAGTGAGAATTATTTGTCTTCTTTTTATAATGCTATTTTTTACCTCTTGTAGCTATAAAACTTCATCTATTAGTAACTTTGTAAAGAGTGATTTTTCCAAAATCTTTGTAAGCTCTGCTAGTGAAATATGTAAAAATCTATCAAGTGAGGATTTAGAAAAAGATTTTTATATACTTGATTTTGTAAATATCAATGATCTAAATAATCATTCACAACTTGGTTTAGTGCTATCAAATCAACTTAAAACTGATCTATTAAAAGAGTGCAAAGGGATGGTTTTAAAAGAGATAGAAATAGGCAAAAAGATCAAGTTAGGAGAGAGTGGTTCTAAGATTTTGACTAGGGAGCTTGAGGAGATTAGAGCAAAGGTTGTTGATGAAAACTCAAATCTAGTTATAGGAAGTTATGCTTTAACATCTGAGAATCTTTTGCTTTTTATAAAGGTAGTAGATCTTGTAAATGGGACAATCAAAACTTCAACAACAGTAAGTACAGCTTTAACTAAAGAGATTGTAGGATTGGAGAATAACCATATTAGACCTACTAAAACTAGCTCTAAAAGGGAGATGTATCAAAATGATGATTTTAGTACAAACGATGATACAAACTCTTATACTAATACAAATCCTAAGATAAATACAAAAACCATATATAAACCTCTAGTATTGTAGAGGTGGGGTTTTTCTAAGCCCAGCATAAAACAGTATCTATATTGCCTAGTTGTCTAAAGCTGTTGATCTTGATATATTTTTGATTTTTTTGCTTATATTGATCTATACTTCCCCAACAATAACTAGAGCTTCCCACATAGCTTACTTCTAGCTCATGTAAATCACTTACTTTATCCAAGGACATATGGTAGCCATCATAATGCCAATAATATATCTCTTTATCATAAGCTAAAATATCTTCTTTATCTAGAATAGTATCATCCCCTTCAATAAAGTATAAAACATCGTGTTCTTCTATTTCGTGTACCATAATATAGTTATCTTTATAAGTATCTGCATATTTACATTCCTTTAGCTCCTCTGCTAAAGTTGGATATTGGCTTATAAGTGAACTTATTTTATCTTTATTTTTGATATTGTATCTGTTTTGTAGCTTTTTATCTATAATCTTCAAACCATCTATATAAGAGACTTTAACTATATCTTTTGAGTTTACTCTATACCATGTATCTTGATCTTTGTTTTCTAGTTTAACTAGCGTTATCTTCCTCATTATTTACTCCATCAGAAGCTGTTTATTCATTGTTTATAAAAATTATATATTATATAAAGTATAATATAGCAATAAGCCTTAATATACTATAAATTAATAGTATTTAATCTATTTTTTGGAGTAGATGGTGTGCCAAGGCAAACCTTGCCCAACTTGAGTAGCAAAGTAAGTAATTAACGCCTAACAACATAAAAACAATCATAAGTTTTTCATTTTTTATTTTTCTTTATTTTTTAGGGGGTAACTACTTAAAAAGAGGACAAAAGCTCTTTAAAAAAAAAGCTTTTTAGTTATATTATATTTTGCACAAACTCACTATAGTCTTTAGACTGAACTAATTTTACTTCTGATTTTAAAGCTTTAAAATGTTCTTGTCCACACTTGATTTTGCCACTTTCACT
>JAAYJJ010000058.1 GCA_012522985.1 Aliarcobacter butzleri | reverse complement strand
CTCTAAAGCCTATCTTATCAGCATCTTCACTAGTAGCTCCATAGTAGATATTTGAGATATTTGCCCACTTAATAGCCCCTAAACACATAGGACAAGGCATACAAGATGTATATATATCACATCCACTTAAATCATAGCTTTGTAGTTTTTGGGATGCTTTTCTTATGGCATTGATCTCTGCATGAGATGTAGGATCGTTTGTTTTTAGGACTTGATTGTGGCTAGAGGATATGATCTTGCCATCTTTTACTATAACAGCCCCAAAAGGTCCTCCATGGTTTTTAAGCATACCTTTTTTGGACTCTTTTATAGCTTGTTTCATAAATTTATTCATATCCTCTTCCCCACTAAAAACTATTGACTATAGACTATAAGCTATCAACTAACTTATTCTACTTCAGCATCTATTACATCATCATCTTTTTTCTTAGATGCTTTTGGATCACAAGATCCATCTGCACATCCGCCTTGCTCTTTTTTGTACATAGCTTCAGCTAGTTTGTGACTTGCATCAGTTAGAGCTTTTACTTTTTCTTCTATCTCTTCTTTTGTTGCATTTTCATTTTTAAGTGTTTCTTCTAGTGCTGCACCTGCATCAACTATAGCTTTTTCTTCATCTTCGCTTACTACACCTTTATTTTCTTCTAGTGATTTTCTTGTACTATGAAGTAGTGCTTCAGCTTGATTTTTTGTATCTATTAGCTCTTTTTTCTTTTTGTCTGCTTCTTTGTTTGCTTCAGCTTCATTTACCATTTTTTGAATCTCATCATCACTTAGTCCAGAGCTTCCGCTTATTGTAATAGTACTTTCTTTACCTGTACCCTTATCTTTTGCTGATACATTTAAAACACCATTTGCATCTATATCAAATGTAACTTCTATTTGAGGTACACCTCTTGGAGCAGCTGGAATATCTCTTAGTTCAAACATACCTAAAGATTTATTGTCTTTTGCAAACTCTCTTTCACCTTGAACTACATGTATAGAAACTGCTGGTTGGTTGTCTTCAGCTGTACTAAAAACTTGCGATTTTTTAACAGGTATTGTTGTACCTTTTTCTATTAGTTTAGTAGCCACTCCACCTAAAGTCTCTATTCCTAAGCTTAATGGTGTAACATCTAGTAAAAGTACATCTTTTACATCACCTTTTAGTACCCCACCTTGTACTGCTGCACCTGAAGCAACCACTTCATCAGGGTTTACACTTTTGTTTAGCTCTTTACCAAAGAAGTTTTTTACTACTTCTTGAACTTTTGGAACTCTTGTACTTCCACCAACCATAATAATCTCTTGAATCTCACCTTTGCTTAGTCCTGCATCTTTTAGTGCTGTATTTATATGTGCTAGTGTTTCACTTACCAAATCTTCTGTCATAGACTCAAATTTTGCTTTTGTAAGAGTTTTTACAAGGTGTTTTGGACCACTTGCATCAGCTGTAATAAATGGTAGATTTATCTCAGTTTCCGCTGCACTTGAAAGCTCTTTTTTAGCATTTTCTGCTGCATCTTTTAGTCTTTGTAGTGCCATTTTATCAGCTTTTAGATCTATACCATACTCTGATTTAAATTCTGTTGCTAACCAGTCAATTACTCTATTATCAAAGTCATCTCCACCTAAAAATGCATTACCATCAGTTGAAAGAACTTCAAATGTACCATCACCAATCTCTAATACAGTTACGTCAAATGTACCACCACCTAGGTCATAAACCATAACTTTTTCTTCACCTTTTTTATCTAGTCCATAAGCTAGTGAAGCTGCTGTTGGTTCGTTGATGATTCTTAGTACATTAAGTCCTGCTATTTGTCCTGCTTCTTGAGTTGCTTTTCTTTGAGCATCATTAAAGTATGCTGGAACTGTAATAACTGCATCTGTTACACTTTGTCCTAGATAGCTCTCTGCATCTGCTTTTAGTTTTGCTAGGATTTTTGCACTTATTTCTTGAGGAGTATATACTTTTCCTGCTACTTCAACAGCCGCTGCACCGTTTCTGTTTACTATTTTATATCCTACTTTTGTTTGTGCTTCTTTAGCATTTTTCTCATCCATCATAAGTCCCATAATTCTTTTGATAGAATATATTGTTTTTTCTGGGTTTGTTATAGCTTGTCTTTTTGCTGGATCTCCAACTAAAACCTCACCTTTATCAGTAAAAGCCACTATTGATGGAGTTGTATTTTTACCCTCTTTATTTTGGATGATTTTTGCTTCACCACCTTCATATATCGCTACACAAGAGTTAGTTGTACCTAAATCTATACCTATTACTTTACTCATATTTTGTCCTTTTATTAAGTTTTAAATTTTATTAAATATATAGTTTTATGACATCTCGGTCAAATAGTCTAAGGTATATAGTTCAACGACTAGATACCTCAAAACAGATCTAATTTCCCTAAAAGATAAGCTTTTACTTACTTTTTACAGATGGATACCATAGCAGGTCTAAGCAACCTATCTTTATACTTATACCCTTTTTGTAATACTTGGACTATCTCCCCTTCTTCATGATTATCACTTTCTACTTGCATTACTGCATCATGAAAATTTGGATCAAAACCATTATCTGTATCTACAAACTCTATACCATTTTTTTCAAAAGCACTTACAAAGCTTTTGATTGTTAGTTCAATACCCTCTTTAACTTTATCTATAAGCTCTGTTGGATTTGCATCTTGGTTATTTAGACTTGCTATTGCAAACTCCAAAGTATCAATAGAAGCCAAAAGATCTCTTGCAAACTTCTCACTTGCATACTCTATAGCTGTAAACTTCTCTTTTTCCATTCTTTTTTTGATATTTTCAAAATCTGCATGAACTCTTAGATACCTATCTTCAGCATCTTTTAGTTTTGCTTGAAGTAAAGAGACTTCATTTATATTAGATAGATCTAAATCACTCTCTTGAAGTTCTTCTTGCTCTACTATTTTACTCTCTTCTTCTGTTTTTATCATATCTTGCTCATGCTCGTTACTCATGCTGCTATCCTTTCATAAAAATAATTATAATTCTTTGTCAAATCACCAATAGTAATCATTTTTGCTTTTTCTTGGTTTATTTTGATTTTACTACATATTAGCATATACCCTTTTGGTATAATAGTATCAAAATATATTCCCTCTTTTAAGTTTTCAAAAATAGTACCATCTATAAAGTCTGTTATACTTTTTTCATCCATATCATACTTTATAGCCATTTTTAGATACTCTTTTAGATTTAGTGTTTGATATGTGTTATTATATAGTTTTTTACTCACTTCATAATAAAGCTCATATGCTCCTACTTGTTTTGCTATATTTATAAGCTCATCTACTTCAAAGCCTATAAGATCTTGTAAGAATCTACTAAGAGCCAATGAATAATTCACACTCACCACAAAATCACTAAAGCATAAAACCAAAGACCTCTTATCAAGCTCTTTAACCTCTACAAGTCTAGAGTTTTGCTCTTTTTTAAAAGCCACACTAAGCCCTAGCTCTTTTGTAAAGTATTTTAAAAGCTTTAAATCCACATTTTCTGGGATATCGATCATCTTTGTTTTCCAATACTCAATCAAAGCTACATTTGTAGGAACCCTACCGCTACTTATATGTTCTTGGATAAGATATCCCTCATCTCCTAGTTTTTTGAAATAGGCTCTTATTGTAGCACTTGAATAATCAAGATCATACATTTGCTTTAATTGTACACTACCTATTGGCTCTAGACTACCTATATACGCTTGGATGATAGACTCTAGTAAAAACTCTTTTTTATTGATCATTTAATCTCTTTTTATACTCTTAGCACTCTGTATCACAAACTGCTAAATGTATTATACAATATGAGTCTTTGTTTGTCAAGTGGTAAGTTTAAAAATATTTAAGGTAAAATACATATTATTTGTTTTGGAGTATAAAATGTCAAAAATAGTTATAGCACACTCACCAGATGCCGATGATGTTTTTATGTATTATGCTATTAAGTTTGGATGGCTAAGTTTAAAAGATACACAATTTGATAATCTTGCTTTAGATATAGAGACTCTAAATCAAGAAGCACTAAAAGGTACATATGATGTAAGTGCTATTAGTTTTGGGCTTTATCCTTTTATTAAAGATGAGTATGCCTTACTTAAAACAGCTGTTAGTTTTGGTGATGGATATGGACCAAAGTTGGTAAAACTAAAAGATAAAGTTTTAAAACCAAACTTTAAAGTTGCTCTTAGTGGCAAATATACTACAAATGCACTACTTTTTAAGATAGCTTATCCAAAAGCTAGGATAACATATATGAATTTTTTGGATATAGAACAAGCTGTACTTGATGGAGAGGTTGATGCTGGGGTTTTGATACATGAGTCTATTTTGGGATATAGTCATATGCTAGAAGTAGAAAGAGAGCTTTGGGATATATGGATTAGTTTAGTCGGAGAGGGACTTCCTTTGCCACTAGGTGGTATGGCTATAAGAAGATCCCTACCTCTACATAAAGCTATAGAGTATGAAGAGATACTTACAAAAGCAGTTAAAGTAGCTCATTCAAATAAACTTTTATTATCTCGTATGTTATTAGAAAGAGATTTAGTAAGAGTAGATCACGATACCTTACAAACGTACCTCAATTTATATGCAAATGAAGAGTCTATAGAGCTTAGTGTTCTTCAACTTCAAGCTATTGATAAACTTTATGAGCTTGGATATAAGCATGGTTTTTTTGATCAAAGTATAAAAGCAAAAGAGTATATGATCCCTAGTGAGTATAAGTCTTTAAGATATGAAGATTGATTTTTCTAAATATAGCTCTATAGGGATAGGTCCTATTTGTGATGTATTAGAGATTAAAACTATAGAAGATTATGATGAGTATTTTATTATAGGTAGAGCAAATAATCTTCTTATAGGCTCATGTGAGCATAAATTAGCTATTTTATCAAAAGAGTTTGATTATATCAAAGAACAAGAGGGACTTTTATATGTTGGAGCAGCTACAAAAAGCTCTAAACTTTTTAACTACACCAAAAGATATGATTTAGGTGGAGTAGAGTTTTTGGCTTCACTCCCTGGAAATCTAGGTGGTATTTGCAAAATGAATGCAGGGCTTAAAGAGTGGGAGATTTTTGATTATATTGTTAAGATTAAAACAAAAGATGGATATATAGATAAAAAAGATATCAACTTTGGATATAGATATAGTGATATCTCTACAACTATTTTTGAAGTAGTATTATCATTACAAAAAGGCTTTTGTAGGCAAAAGTTAGAGATGTTTAACTCCCTTAGAGCCAACCAACCAAGTGGCAAAAGTGCAGGAAGTTGCTTTAAAAACCCTAGTGGAGATTATGCAGGGCGACTTATAGAGGCTGTTGGACTAAAAGGATATCGTATAGGTGATATTGGTTTTAGCTTACAACATGCTAATTTTTTGATTAACTATGGCAATGCAAACTATAGTGATGCTATTGCTATTATTAAAGAAGCTAAAAAAAGAGTTTTTGATAGCTTTGGGATATCCTTGCAAGAAGAGATTATTATCCTCTAAACCAAATCACACTTCATAGCTTTGCTTACTAAAAGTTTAGCTACACTTTCATTTTCATTGACAAAATCCTCTACTCCAAGCTCAACCAAATCATCTACTTGTGATCGATGAGAGATTTTAACTATAATATGAATATCAGGTCTTATTGATTTAATAGCTTCACAAATAAGTCTTACTTTATCATCATTGTCTATTGCTATAATAACAGCCATAGCATTTTTTAAAAACATAGATTCCAAAATAGTTTTTGATGCAGCATTACCAAAAAACACAACATCTCCGTTGAAGTCTCCTCTTTCAACAAGTGTTTGATCACTATCAACTACCATATATGGTAAATCTTTTTTTCTAAGTTGTTTTACAATCTTTTGTCCCAAAAGAGAGTAACCACAAACTATAATATGATGGCTAATCTCAGCTGTAACTATAGGACTTTCTAGAGTCTCTGTTTTTTTATTATAGAGCATATTTGTAAACTCTCTTACATATCTAACAAATAAAGATGTAAAAATCAGTGATATAACTATAACAGAAACTAGTATTTGAAGTACTTGGCTATCGATTAAAGAGTTTGATTTGGCTAGAGCAAAAATTACAAAAGAAAACTCCCCAATTTGTGCCAATGTAAAAGCGGTTTTTAAAGCTCTTTTTGTAAAAGTAAATATTCTTACTACCAAAAAGATTAATATAGATTTTAATAGTAAAATAGCTATACTCAAAGCTATAATAGTAAAAAAGTTATTTAATATAGTAGTAAAATTAATCTGTAAACCAACAGTAATAAAAAATAGCCCCAATAAAATATCTCTAAAAGGTATAAGGTCAGCTATAATTTGATGTTTAAATTTAGTTTCAGCTATAAGCATACCAGCTATAAAAGCCCCCAAAGAGTATGAAAAGCCAAAATAATCAGCTAGTAGTGAAGCTGATAATACTATTAAAATAATAGCAGCAATAAAAAGCTCATTTGATTTGCTCTTAGTTACAGCAGATAAAAATTTGGTTGTAGCATATTTTTCAAGTAAAAAAAGAATTACTAGTACAAATATACCAGAAAGAAACGTTTGAAGCAAGAGTCCACCAACAGATACATCATCTCTTGTTGATAAAAAAGAGATCATAAGTAGTATTGGAATAACGGCAATATCTTGAAAAAGCAAAATCCCTAAAGAGTTTCTTCCATAAGGTCTATGTATATCTCCAGTTTCATTTAATATTTTTAGCACTATTGCAGTTGAAGAAAGAGATAAAGCCGCACCTATAATAACAGATGTATTGGTATTTAATCCAAAAATATAGTGAGCTATCATACCAAAAATGGTTGCAGTAAAAAGTACTTGTAAAAGTCCAAATACAAAAACCTCTTTTTTCATCATTTTAAGATGTTGTATAGAAAACTCCAATCCTATAGTAAACATTAAAAATACTATTCCAAACTCTGCAACTTTTTCTATATAATGACTATCTATTATTGACAAATCTACAAAAAAGGTTATAATAGCACCAGTAAAGATATAACCCACTATAGGTGAGATATTATATCTTTTTAATACAATATTTATAGCTAAAGATATGGTTAGGGTTATAACAATAATAGTTAAGATATCCAAGATTGACTCTTTGTTTTAAATTAAAAAGAAGTGAAATTTTACCATAAAAAACTATAAAAACTTATAAAAAAAGGAGCTTTTATGAGAGTTTTTATGATTTTCTTATTTCCTATTTTGCTTTTTTCATCATCTATTATAAATCTTCCTTATAGTGGATTTGAAGTAGAGCATACTTTGCTTGATGGTAGTCGTAAAAAAGTTTTTATACAAAAATCTCAACCAAAAGAGTGTATAGATATAGCTATGAGTAGCCAAAACTTTTGGAGTGGTGATTTTGCTTCAAAAAATATAGATCAAAAATGCAAAAAAGAGTTTATTACCACAAAAGGTATAACCCAACCAATAAATTTTAATGAAAATATAAAGACCTTAGGTGAGCTAGAAGTACTTGAGTTTATCAAATACAAATCAAGTCAAGATTCAGATAAATATATATTAGTAGATAGTAGGCCACTATCTTGGTATGAGGATATAACCATCCCAACTGCTATTAGTATTCCATATGATGAGCTTGAAGCTGATGAGATGTTTATGGATGAGTATTTGCTAAATCTTCAAAAACTAGGCTTAAAAGAGTTACAAAATGGCACTTTTGATTTTACAAATGCAAAGACTATGGTTCTTTTTTGTAACGGTATTTGGTGTGTTCAGTCATCAAGAGCTATGCAAAAACTTATAGATATAGGTTATCCACAAGATAAAATAATGTGGTATAGGGGTGGTATAAGTTCGTGGCTTAGTGTTGGATTACCAGTAATAAATAATAAAAATGGTAAAATACGATAACTTAAAATATAGGAGTGTTAGATGAGTCTAGAGGATAAAGTTGTTTTAATTACAGGTGCAAATGGTGGACTTGGTATAGCTTTGGTAGAGTATGCTATAAGTAGTGGTGCAAAAAAAATCTATTGTTATGCTAGAAAAACAGATAAATTACAAAAATTACAACAAAATAATCCAAATCTTATAATAGAAATAGTAGATATTACAGATAAATCTAGAGTTGAAGAGGTGGCTTTGACAATAGAATATATAGATATTTTGATCAATAACGCTGGAGCAAATAGTGGAAAAATAGTTTTTGATGATGAAAAAATAGATTTTGAAGTAAATCTTTTTGGAACACTAAATATTTGTAGATCTTTTGAAAATAAGATAAATAAAAATGGAGCTATTATAAATATCACTTCAGTTGCTGCACTTGTAAATTTCCCTATTATGGGACTATATAGTGCTTCAAAAGCAGCTTTGCACTCTGTTACTCAAGCTTTAAGGGCTCATATGGCACTAAAAGAGATAGAAGTTTATGAGGTTTTTCCAGGACCAATAGATACAGATATGGTTAAAGATTTGGATATGCCAAAAACAAGTGCTAGTGATATAGCAAAAGAGATATTTACTTCTTTTGCAAAAAAAGAGTATGAAATCTATCCTGATAGTTTTGCAAAAATGGTTCAAGAGAGTTTATTAAATAATCCAAAATCTATAGAAAGTGAGTTTGCTAAGAGTATTTTATAGTTTGTCTTAGTTTATATAATCTGTAAGGTTTTTGTGCTAAAGCATAAGAACCTTACTAAAAAAACCTACTACTTTAAAAAAGCCTTGTAGTATTTTGCTTTGATTTTTTGATTATTTAAAAGTTCTAAAGCTATATGGCTAACTTCATTTTTAACTGCTACATAACTACTAAAATCATAAGTTATAATTTTGCCTATATCATCTTTTGAGATCTGTTTTGAAGCCATCAAAGCCCCTACAATATCACCTTTATTTAATTTTTGCTTTTTACCACCATTGATAAAAATAGATTTATAAGGAGAATTTAACTCAAACTTTTTATCTAAAGGCTCTATTGTAATATCCAACAGCTTACTATCACTATTGCTAAACTCTACTATATCTTTAAAAAGTTCAATATCTTCTACGCAAGATATTGCTACGCCACGTTTACCTGCTCTTGCTGTTCTTCCAATTCTATGAATATAGTTTTCTATATCTTGCGGTAAATCATAGTTTATAACAAGCTCTACATCATCTATATCAAGTCCTCTAGAAGCTACATCAGTAGCTATAAGTAAAGGATAGCTTTTATTTGAAAAAAGAGCTAATACTTCATTTCTCTCTTTTTGATCATAATCACTATGAAGCTCTAAAGCCTCTAACCCAAAGCTATCAAGCTCACTTGATAGTGCTTTACAAGCTAGTTTTGTATTACAAAAGATAATAGTTGATATAGGTTTATACTCTTGAAGAGTTTTAAGTATAAGATAGTTTTTTTCTTCACTACTATTTACTTGATAAAAATATTGATTTATTGTAGATTGTGAGTGTAGAGATTGTGCTTCGACTATATAAGGAGAGTTCATAAACTCTTGTGTTAAAGACTCTATTTTAATTGGATAGGTAGCACTAAAGAGCATATTTTGGCGATTTTTTGGCAAAAACTTTATAATACTTTTTATATCTTCTATAAACCCCATATCCAACATTCTATCAGCCTCATCAAGTACAAATGTATCTATATCTTTTGTACTAAAGTTTCCCTCTTGTAGATGTTTTAGTATTCTACCTGGAGTACCTACAACTATATGAGCTTGATGGCTAAGAGAGTGAACTTGTGGCTTATATGGAACCCCACCACAAAGAAGAGTTATTTTGATATTATGTTTAGATTTTGCTAGATTTCTAAGCTCATTTGCAACTTGATTTGCTAATTCCCTAGTTGGACAAAGTACAATAGCTTGAATACGAAAATATTTAATATCAAGTTTTTCTATTATAGGTATTCCAAAAGCTGCTGTTTTGCCACTTCCTGTTTTAGCCTTGGCTATTAAATCTTTTCCCTCAAGTGTAATAAGAAGAGTTTTTTCTTGTATTGGAGTAAAAGAGTTATATGATAGATTTTTAAGATTTTCTATAGTAGAGTTTGATAATTTATTATATATTTGTTGTTGTATTGAGTTATTCATAAAAAGTATTTAAAAAAATAAAAAAGAGATATCAAAGCTCATTTGCTTCGATAAGTCTTGCTTGATGATCGGCTATAAGAGGATCTATAAGTTCATCAAAAACACCATCATTCATCAAAGGTTCTAGTCTATAAAGTGTTAAATTTATTCTATGATCTGTTACTCTATTTTGTGGATAATTATATGTTCTAATTCTTCCACTTCTATCACCTGTACCTACTTGGGCTTTTCTATTTTGGCTATCCTTTTCCATCTGCTCTTGGAGCTGGATATCATAAAGCCTAGCTTTTAGTACATTCATTGCCTTTTCTTTGTTTTTGTGTTGAGATTTTTGATCTTGATTGGTTACTACTATACCTGTTGGGATATGTGTTATTCTTACAGCACTATCTGTTGTATTTACACTTTGTCCACCACAACCACTACTTCTCATAACATCTATTTTAAGATCATTTGGATTTATCTGAATATCAACATCATCAACTTCAGGCATAACCGCAACTGTAATAGCTGATGTATGCACTCTTCCTTGAGACTCTGTTGCAGGAACTCTTTGGACTCTATGTGTGCCACCTTCATATTTGAGCCTACTATAGACCTTCTCACCTCTAAAAAGAGCTATAAGCTCCTTATACCCACCAGCATCACTCTCACTTGAGCTTATAAGTTCAACTTTCCAGTTTTTTACTTCAGCATATCTTACATAAGCTCTAAAAAGATCTCCTACAAAGATAGCAGCTTCATCTCCACCAGTACCAGCACGAAGTTCTAAATAGATATTTTTATCATCATTTGGATCTGTTGGAAGAAGAACTATTTTTATATCCTCTTCAAGCTGGGTTTTAAGTGGTTCTAGGATTTTGAGTTCCTCTTTGGCTAGATCACTAAGCTCTTTATCTTCTAGAAGGATTTTATTTTCTTCTATTTGATTAACCGTCTTTATATACTCTCTTGCTTTTTCTACAATAGGAGCTAATTCTGATTGTTCTTTTGAGATAGTTGTCATTTTTTTGATATCATTGATTATATCTGGTGAAATCAAAAGTTCATTTATCTCTTCATATCTATCAATAAATGGTTGAAGTTTTTTTTGCATTAGTTATCTACCTGCTTTTTGCATTTCAAGGAAAAAGAAAATTTTTGTATTAAAACAAAAAGATTACACTAATTAAAGTGCATTAACTTTTAACTGTAATCTTCCTACTTTTCTTGATGCTGTACCTTTTGCTAAAATACCTTTACTTACACAATGGTGAAAGTATTTATTAGCTAGTTTCATACTTTGTGTTGCTTTTTCTTTGTCGTTTGCTTCTACAGCCTCTAGAACACTTCTAGTAATGTTTTTAATTCTTGTTTTGTAAAATCTGTTTCTTTCAGTCTTTACTATTGTTTGTCTTGCTCTTTTTTCAGCAGATTTGTGGTTTGCCATTTCGTTTAACCTCTTTATAAAATTTTTAAGGATAGAATACTACAAAAATATAGATTAAAGTTAGGTTAAATAAAAAACTTATTATAGAGGGGAACAAATGAAGCTCTTTGGAACAGATGGAGTTAGGGGTAAAGCTGGGGAATTTTTAAGTGCTGAGGTAGCTATGAAACTAGCGATGGCTGCTGGGATTTTCTTTAGAAAACACTCTAGTACAAATAAGATTTTACTAGGAAAAGATACTAGAAGAAGCGGGTATATGATAGAAAATGCTCTTGTTAGCGGACTTACAGCAGTTGGGTATGATGTTATACAAATAGGACCTATGCCAACTCCTGCTATTGCTTTTTTGACTGAAAATATGAGATGTGATGCTGGAATTATGCTTAGTGCTTCGCATAATCCTTTTGAGGATAATGGAGTAAAGTTTTTTAATCATCTAGGAGATAAACTTCAAAGTACATGTGAACAAGAGATTGAAAAGATTTTTTATGATGATGAACTTATATCCCAAAGTCAATGTACAGGCAAAGAAATAGGCTCATCAAAAAGAATAGATGATGTTATAGGAAGATATATAGTTCATATTAAAAGTACTTTTCCAAAAGATTTGACTCTAAGAGATCTAAGGATTGTTCTTGATTGTGCTAATGGAGCAGCTTATAAAGTAGCTCCAACTATCCTACAAGAGCTTGGTGCAGAAGTAATTGTACTAAATAACACTCCAAATGGATTTAATATCAACGATGAGTGCGGGGCTTTATATCCAAATAAAATAGCTCAATATGTCAAAGAGTATAGAGCAGATATTGGTATAGCTCTTGATGGAGATGCTGATAGACTTGTTGTTGTAGATGAAAGAGGGCAAGTTGTAGATGGAGATAAACTTCTTGGAGCTTTGAGTGTATATCTAAAAGAACAAGGACTTCTAAAAGGTGATGCTTGTGTTGCAACTGTTATGAGCAATAAAGCCCTAGAAGATTACTTAGAAAAGCACAATATTAAGCTTTTAAGAGCTGATGTTGGAGATAAATATGTACTTGATATGATGAATAAAAATGGAGTCAATTTTGGCGGAGAACAAAGTGGACATATTATATTTAGTGATGTTGCTAAAACAGGAGATGGACTAGCCTCAGCATTGCAAGTACTTGCTATGATGTTAAAAAGTAATAAAAAGGCAAGTGAAGAATTAAATCCATTTAAACTCTATCCACAAGTACTAAAAAACATTAAAGTAGAGCAAAAAATCCCTCTAAATGAGATAAAAGGATTAGATGAACTTTTAGAGAAAATTAGAGCAAAAGGCTTAAGAGAGCTTATTAGATACTCTGGAACAGAAAATAAACTAAGAGTTTTGATTGAGGGCAAAAAACAAAAAGATGTAGATGAAGCTATAGAAGAGTTGAGTGGTTTTTTTAAAAAATGTTTAGGATAAATCAACAAATAACTAAAGCAATATTGCTTTTTATAGTAGTTTTTGTTTTAGATCAGTTTATTAAGTCTATTTTTGTCAATGGTTTTGAACTACAAGGCTCTTGTATTTCACTAGTTTTGGCATATAATACTGGTGTTGCTTTTTCGATGTTTGAGTTTTTGGGAGAGTATCTAAAGTATATTCAAATAGCTCTTTTAATAGCTATTGTTTTATATTTTATCAAACACAAAGATTTAAGAGTTAAGTTTATCTATCCACTTAGCCTAATCCTTGCTGCTGGAAGTAGTAATATTTTGGATAGATTTATCCATATTGGGGTAGTGGATTATGTATATTGGCATT
>JAAYJJ010000057.1 GCA_012522985.1 Aliarcobacter butzleri | reverse complement strand
GGAACATATGCTATGCATTCATTAAAAAAGGCTAAAAAAATAGCAAAATCTATCTTGAAAAAAGATATATCAATAGCAAATAACAAAGAGTTAGAACTAGACGATTCTTTACTAAAATAAAACTAACCAAACCCAAAGCTTATTTGGGTTTGGTTAAAATGGTAACATAGGATATGTTACTTTTGGTTTATCTCCATCAAGAGACTTTAAAAACTCCAATATCTTACTAGCTTCATCATCACTTATTTTTATATTTAATTGTACTTTTGCCATCTCAAAAATAGTCTCTTTTAGATCCCAAACAGTTCCATTGTGAAAGTAAGGAGCAGTTTGTGTTATATTTCTAAGTGTTGGAACTTTTACAAGATTGTTATCATTGCCACTAAAACCACCTATATCATTATAGCTAAATCTATCATATCTAAAAAATCTCAAAACTCCACCAAGAGCAACACCTCTATGACAAGAGACACATCGCTTATCCATAAAGAGCTTAAAGCCCTCTTTTTCTTCATCACTTAAAGCTTTTATATCACCCAATAAATAATCATCATATCTTGAAGGGGTAATTAGAATTGATTCAAAAGCAGCAATTGCATCTGTAACTTTATCAAATGTCATCTTAGTACCTACTCCATAAGCATCATCAAAAAGTTTTTGATATCCTTTGATTGATGATAGCTTATCTTCTATCTCTTTTGCACTTGATGCCATCTCAAAATCAGCATGTATTGGACCTACGGCTTGATCAGCAAGATCTGGACTTCTTCCATCATAAAACTGTGAAAAAGAAAAAACAGAGTTATATACTGTAGGAGAGTTTAGATGAAGTGGGTTTTCTTGCCATTTATGTCCTGTAGCTACACTTATACCATCAGCACCACCAAGACCAAGGTTATGGCAAGTATGACAACTAATAAGCCCACTACTAGAAAGTCGTGGATCAAAAAAGAGTACTTTTCCTAGCTCAATTTTCTCATCACTAAGAGGAGAGTTTGGATTATCAATAAGCTCTAAAAGTTCTAGCTTTGATTTTGGTATAGGGGCTAGATGGTTTTTCTTTGCTAGTGATAAAAGTTCTTCATCATCTATAGCAAAAGTTAGATTTGATAATACAAATAAAGAAAGTATAATTTTTTTCATAACTACTCCAATAAGATTTGTTGATGATAATAACATATTTATGCTATAATTATAGAAAAAAGGAGCTATTATAAGTATAGTTAAGACAAAAGATGGCTCAAATACGCTATTTAGTAAAGAGTATAATCAATGTTATCACAATATCAAAGATGGTGCTATAAATGAGTCATTATATAAACATATTTTACCTGCACTAGAGTTTTACGAACAAAAAGAGTCTTTAAAAGTTCTTGATATCTGTTTTGGTTTGGGGTATAATACTTTTCTTACTATTATAGAAAATGAAAAACTAGCAAATCCAAAAAAAATAGAGTTTTATTCACCTGAACTTGATCTTGCTCTTATAAACTCTTTAGCTAAGTTTGAATATCCAAAAGAGTTTGATAAGATAGAGCATATTATAAAAGCTATATCAAAAGATCTATATTATGAAGATGAGTATTATAAAATAGAGATTTTTAATGGAGATGCAAGAAAGTTTATCAAAACTCTAAAAGAGATAGATATAGTTTATCAAGATCCATTTAGTTCTGATGTTAATAGTGAATTATGGAATTTGGAGTACTTTTATAATCTATATCAAGCAACTTCTTCAAATCCAATAATAACAACATACTCTATTGCTACAAATGTAAGGCTTAGTATGAGTGAAAATGGTTTTTTAATATATGAGATAAGAAATCTTGATACTAGAAAAAGTACATTAGCTTTTAAAAAGCCTCAAAATAGATATAAATATATTGATATGCAACTTAAAAAGCAAAACAATCCATTGGCAAAAGCTATAGATTAAGCAAAGAAACTTAAAATAAGCTTTAGGTTATTTTTTTGAACTTTTCTTCTACTAAATCTTTAATCAAAGCTTTGATACAATTGCAAAATGAATGATGTAATCGTAATAGAAAACCTTACCTTTAGCTACAATAAAACAGTAGTACTTGAAGATATAAACCTTAATATAAAAAATAGTGATTTTTTGGCTATTATAGGTCCAAATGGTGGTGGAAAATCAACTTTATTTAAGTTAATGTTAGGGATATTGCCCTTAAAACAAGGAAGCATTAAAAGGAAGATTGATATAGAAGATATAGGTTATGTACCACAAAATACAAATCTTAATCTTGATTTTCCAATTACTGCACTAGAAGTAGTACTTATGGGCTACAAAAATAGACTCTCTTTTTTAAGATACTCAAAAGAGCAGATAAAAGGAGCAATTAAAGCCTTGGAAATGGTGGGAATGGGTGAGTTTCAAGATACAAAAATAGGATCTTTATCTGGTGGACAAAGACAAAGAGTATTTATAGCTAGATCTTTAGTAGAGCAACCAAAACTTATTTTACTTGATGAACCAACAGCTAGTATAGATGTCAAAGGACAAAGTGAGATATATGAGTTGTTAAAAAAACTAAATCAAAATATGGCTATAGTAGTAATAAGCCATGACTTATCAGTTACTCTTGGGTATGCTACAAAAGTGGCATATATCAATAAAAAATTGGTTTATCACAATCTAGAGCAGATAAATAAAAAAATCAATATTTCTAAAAATGAACATTTATGTGAGGTTGAGTTACTTTTGGCTTTAAGTGAAAATAGAAGTTGTGGGTGTAGTCATGTTTGATATATTGGGATATACTTTTGTGCAACATGCTCTTTTGGCTGGGGTGTTGGTATCTATAGCTGTAGGGGTAGTAGGAAGCTTAGTAGTTGTAAATAAGATGACTTTTTTAGCTGGGGGTATAGCACATAGCTCATATGGTGGGATAGGACTTGCTTTGTTTTTTGGATTGCCTATTTTGGTAGGTACTACATCATTTGCTTTGCTTTGTGCTGGAATAATAGCTTTTTTAACTATAAAAAAACGAGATAGAATAGATGCTCTTATAGGTGTTATTTGGGCTGCTGGTATGGCTATGGGGATTATCTTTGTTGATTTAACACATGGGTATAATGTAGATCTTATGAGCTATCTTTTTGGATCTATTTTGGCTGTAAGTAGTGAAGATTTATGGTTTATCTTTGCTGTTGATCTATTTATAGTACTTAGTGTAATAATATTTTACAAAGAGATATTAGCAGTTTCATATGATAGTGAATATGCTACACTTAGAGGTATAAACGTAAAGGTATTTTATACACTTATGCTTGTTTTAGCAGCTCTTACGGTAGTATCAGCTATATCTGTAGTAGGGCTTATTTTAGTTATTGCACTTCTTACTATACCTACTTTTATAGCAGAGAGTTATTGTCATAAGCTTTCATATATTATGATATTAAGTGTAGTACTATCTTTATTCTTTACTTTATGTGGTTTATTTATATCATATT
>JAAYJJ010000056.1 GCA_012522985.1 Aliarcobacter butzleri | reverse complement strand
CTTGACGTTTGTTCACTTCTAGCAAAATCTAAAAATTTATTATCAAAATCTAAAAACTCCTCTTTTTGAGGCTCTTCAACTATGGAGTAAACTATTGCCTCATTTGTCATAGATCCTGCTAGATTATACTCTTTAACTCCTTGTATAAAAGGCTCAACTATAACATCTTCATCAAATTCAAAAGCTACATCTAGTGCATACTCTAACTCTTTAGCATCTTTTATTATACTTACACCTATAGAGCTACCAAGCCTACAAGGTTTTATTATCATTGGATAAGAAATAGTTTTTATATCACGATTTGATTTATCTATCTTTTCATACTCTATGGTTTTAACACCACAAGATGAAGCATACATTTTTGTTATATATTTATTAAAGCTAAGTACACTAGCCTCTGTTCTAGGACCAATAAAATCTATCCCAAAAAAGTTAAAAACTGATGCCAAAGTCCCATCTTCACCATCTTGACCATGGATAAGGTTAAGAGCTATATCAAACTCTATTTTTGTATTAGAAAAAAGTCCCTTTCTATAAAATCCACCACTAGATATTTGTAACTTTGTCTCTTTTTGATATTCACCTTTACTAAATAGTGTTGATTTCATTTTTTCACTTGGAATAAGATAAAACTCTCTATATTGATCTATAAATATAAATATTAACTCTTTTTTAATAACTTTTTTCATAGCTATAGCACTAACTATACTTATCTCATGCTCATAACTCATACCACCAAAAATAACTGCTACTTTATTCATCTAAATCTAATCCTTAACTATTTTTGTAACTTTTTCAAAGCTTCTCTTACTAACTCACTTGTAGAACTACTACTACAACTTGCTAAAATCTTAACAATAGTATCTTTTTTAAATCCCAAAGATTCTAGTGCCATCAAAGCCTCATTTTTATTACTATCCAATAAGCCTTTTGGAGTTGCCAAATCTATATCAAAATCAACCCCACTAAGCTCAACCAATATCCTACTTGCACCCTTTGGACCAATACCTGGGACGGTTTTAAGCATATTTACATCTTTATTTAATACAACTTGGGCAAAACTACTAGGATTAAAAGTAGATAAAATAGCCATAGCAACCTTTGGACCAACACCATTTATTTTTATAAGTGTATCAAAAAGTTTCTTTTCATTGATATCAACAAAACCATATAAAGAGTGTGCATCTTCACGAATAATTTGAGTTGTAAAAAGTTTGACTTTGCTATCAGTAATAGAACTACTACAATTTAAAGAGACAAAAACCTCATAAACTACACCATTTACATCTAGATGAAGTTTTGTTGGCTCTTTTTTGTCTATAATGCCTTTTAGCCCTACTATCATTACAATCCTTAAAAATTTTTGATATTATATCTTTTTTTTTATTACAACTAGCTATTTGCTTCTGCTATAAGCTTTTCTAGTTCATCACTATCAATTAAATCATCATTACAATCATCACCACAAATATATTTAGCCGATGGTGCTATATCTACATCAAGCTCTTGTAAACTAGCTCCCATCAT
>JAAYJJ010000055.1 GCA_012522985.1 Aliarcobacter butzleri | reverse complement strand
TAAGCATAGTATCATTTATAGAGCCTAAATTTGATGGGCTTATAAGTATAGCTTTACATTGAAGTTCTTTTATTAAATCTATCATAAAAAACTCTTTTTCTATAGGTACCATAAGCCCTCCAGCACCCTCAACTATCAAAACATCACAAAAAGTTTGTAAATACTCTTTTTGGGCTTTTAAATACTCTATATCTATAATAGTATCACCTTTTGCTACATATGGTGAAGCTGCTAGAGTAAATCTATAAGGAACTACCTCTTTTATATCTACATTAAAATCTCTATTTAGCTCTTTAGCTAGTTTTAAAAGCATAATCCCATCACTAGGTTTATCATCTATAACAGCTGTTTCTATTGGCTTATAATAGCCAACCTTATATCCCATAGATGCGTAGTAAGAAAGTAACTTTTTAGAAGCAAAACTCTTGCCTACATCTGTATTTGTTGCAGTTACAAAGTAACATAATCTCTTTTGTGGTATAATATTATTCATAAGAGGTATTATATATAAAATAAGTTAAATAAAGGATTTGTGTGGCAACAGAGTTTGAATCTATGTATAAAAACGAGATAGAAGAGCCAAAAATGTATAAAGTAATCTTACTTAATGATGATTATACAACTATGGAGTTTGTAATAGAGGTTTTAATGAAAGTTTTTAAAAAATCTCTATCTGAAGCCTCTACAATAATGTTAAATATCCACAACAATGGCAAAGAGGTGTGTGGAGTTTATACATATGAAATAGCTATTACCAAATCAACTCAAGTAAGAGATATGGCAAGAAGCAGTAATTTTCCATTAAAAGCAATAATTCAAGAGGATTAATGATGATAAGCCAAGAGTTAAGAGAAGTTTTTTCAAAAGCAATAGAGTATGCAAAAACAAATAGGCATGAGTACTTAACGGTTGAGCATGTTTTTTTATCACTTTTAGAAAATCAAAATATTAAAAATATGTTAGATGAATTTAGTATAGATATCCAAACTATTACAAAAGAGCTTACCCTTCATATTAATAGTAGTATTCCCGTTCTTCCTGATGGTGTAATAGATGAGCCTATAGAGAGTGCTGTTTTAACAAATACTATAGAAAATATGATATCTCATATTAGCAGAACTAGAGGTGGTGGTGATGCAAGAGTAGAAGATATGTTTGTAAGTATCATAAACAACGATAAATCATATGCTAGTTATCTCCTTAGACTTCAAGGTATAGAAAAAATAGATATTCTTGAAGAGGTAAGCCATCCAAACTATAATGATCAGTATGAAGATGAAAACAAAGATGACTCTACACCTAATGATGTTTTATTACAAAACTCAACTGAACTTGTCCAAAAAGCACGTGATGGTAAAATAGATCCTGTTGTTGGAAGAGAAAATGAACTAAATAGAATAATTGAAGTTTTATTAAGAAGAAAAAAGAATAATCCCTTACTTGTAGGTGAAGCTGGAGTTGGTAAAACCGCTATAGTTGAAGGACTTGCCCTAAAAATAGCAAATGGTGATGTTCCTGAGTTTTTAAAAGAGAGTAAAATCTACTCCCTAGATATGGGTGGTATGATAGCTGGTACAAAATATAGAGGGGATTTTGAGAAAAAATTAAAGTCATTTTTAACACAAATCTTAAAAGTACCAAATGCTATAGTTTTTATTGATGAGATACATACTATTATAGGTGCTGGATCTACTAGTGGCAACTCTATGGATGCATCCAATATCTTAAAACCTTTTTTAAGTAGTGGAGAGATTAAATGTATAGGTGCTACAACCTATACAGAGTATAAACAAAACCTAGGAAAAGACAAAGCCTTTAGTAGGAGATTTTCAAAAATAGATATAAAAGAGCCATCACTAGAAGACTCTATTACTATACTTGAGGGTTTAAAAAGCTACTATGAAGAGTTTCATGGTGTAAAATACAATAAAAACATTATCTCTAGCTGTGTACATTTGGCCGATAAATATATAAATGATAGGTTTTTACCTGATAGTGCTATAGATATTATGGATGAAGCTGGAGCAATAGCTAAAATAGCAAAGAAAAAAAGCATATCTACTAAAGATATAGAACTAGCTCTTTCAAAAATAGCTTCCATTCCGCCAAAAAGTGCAACTATATCAGAGCTAAGTAGCTTAAAAAATCTTGAACAAAATCTTAAAAAAAGAGTATTTGGACAAGATAAAGCTATAGAAAAAGTATCAAAAGCTATCAAACTAAATAAAGCTGGACTTACAACTCAAAATAAACCTATAGGTAACTTTTTGTTTACAGGTCCTACTGGTGTAGGTAAAACAGAAATAGCAAAAGAGTTATCAAATATACTTGGTATTAGTTTTATAAGATTTGATATGAGTGAATATATGGAAGCTCACTCTATAAGTAAGCTAATAGGAGCACCAGCTGGATATGTAGGATATGAAAAAGGTGGACTTTTAGTTGAGCATATACGAAAACATCCTCATAGTGTACTACTTCTTGATGAGATAGAAAAGGCTCATATGGATATTATGAATGTTTTATTGCAAGTTTTAGATAATGCCAAACTACAAGATAATGACGGCAATATTGCTGATTTTCAAAATGTTATTATTATAATGACATCAAACCTAGGCTCAAATGAAGCTAGTGTTATGGGTTTTGCTAAAGATGATAATCTAAATAGATCATATGCTATAAATAAGTTCTTTTCACCAGAATTTAGAAATAGACTTGATGCTATAATAGAGTTTACTCATCTTGATAAAAGTACTGTTGAGCTTGTTGTGAAAAAATTTATTTCTGATTTATCATCAATTTTAGAGGATAAAAAAATCACTCTAAAGCTAACAAATAGTGCCATTAAAGAGTTGGCAATTTTAGGATATGATAAAGCCTTTGGAGCTAGACCACTACAAAGAGTTATAAATCAAAAGATCAAAGAGCCACTAACAGATGAGATACTTTTTGGTAAACTTAAAAACGGTGGTAAAGTTAGCGTTGATTTTAAGGATAAAGAGTTTAGCTTTAACTTTTCCCTTTAGATAAAAGGCTCTCTTTTCCTTGATGGGCAATCTTTTGAGAAAAGTTACTTTTTGTACTTGAAGGAGTGTTTTTTGTTGCTTCTTCAAGTGCATTTTTAGCTATTGCCCATCTATTATTTGAGTTTAGCATAACTAAAAGTATATCTTTATCATTCTTTTTAGCTCTTGCTATAAGACAAGCTCCTGCTTTTTTGGTATATCCTGTTTTTATTCCTACAACATATTTATCTTTTTTTTGTAATCTATTACTAGTATATAGGGCTATTTTTTTATGTGAGTTTACCATATTAATAGTATATTTATTTAGTTTTACTATATTATTAAATGTTTGATTTTTAATAGCATACTCTGTAAGAAGTAGTAAGTCATTAGCAGTTGAATAGTGTTTTCCTATATCAAAACCAGATGGATTTGTGAAGTTTGTACTATTCATACCCAAAGCTTTTGCTTTTTCATTCATCATAGCAATAAATTTTTCTTTATCTCCATCACCCAAATAGTATGCTATTGCATTTGCTGCATCGTTGGCTGATTTGATCAATGCTGCATAAACTAAATCTCTTAAAAATACCCTATCTCCTACTTCAAATCCTGCAATAGTAGGCTCAACATTGATCATATCTTTTGTAATAGTTACAATATTATGAAATTTACTACTTTCTATAGCTAAAATTGTTGTCATTATTTTAGTTAAACTTGCTGGTCTTACTGATTTGTTTTGAGCTTTGGAGAAAATAAACTTATCATTTGAGAGATCTTTTACAATAATAGAATCCATCTCTTTTTCTATTTTTTGAAATACTGCACTAGATTTGGCAAATAAAAAAGATGTACAAAATAATGAAATAAATAATATCCTGATAATCATAATAAACTTCCTATCTTTTAAATAGTTTACTAGATTGTAACAAATATAAAGTAAAATGAAAATAAAATAAAAAGTAAATAATGAGATTTATGTAATAAATAACTTATAAGAGTTTAAAAAATCGGAAAAATTAATTTTCCGATTTATATTTAGCTACAATGTCCGCTTCCACAACAAGTTGTTTTTGGAGCAGCTTTTAGTGCAGCTTCTAAAGCTTTTTCATATTCTGGTTCTGCTGTTATTTCTGGAACAATCTCTTTATATGTAACTATTCCTTTAGTATCTACTACAAAAATAGCTCTACAAGTAATACCAGCTAATGCACCATCTGCTATCAAGACACCATAAGCATTTGCAAAATCTTTATTTCTAAAATCACTTGCAACTGTTAGGTTTTCTATACCCTCAGCTGAACAAAATCTCCCTGCTGCAAATGGTAAATCCATAGATACAACTGTAACATCAACACCTTCTATAGCTGCTGCTTTTTCGTTGAATTTTCTTGTTTCAGCCGCACATACTGGAGTATCTAGTGAAGGAACTACAACTATTAGTTGAGTTTTTGCTTGAGCACCACCTACTACCTTATCAGCTAAACCTTCTGAATTTACAACTGTTACCTCTGGTGCTTTATCACCAACATTTACCTCATTACCTGTTAAGTTACAAACATTACCTTTTAATGTAACTGTAGCAATATTATACTCTCCTTATTTAAATGTAATGAAATTTTATGATAATTAGGATAAAAAATGTCTTAATTGAATTTATTAAATAAAAATAGTTAGCAATTAACTATATTTTTTACTTTTTGTAACACATTTATGACTCTTTTATCGTTTTTAAACTATAATCATTTAAAAAAGGATATAGTGTTTGAAAATAGCAATAATTGGTGCTGGGGCTTCTGGGATAGTAGCTTCTTTGATAGCAAAAAGTTTAAACAACTCTTTAGAGATAGATCTTTTTGATGCAAATAAAAATATTGCCAAAAAGATTTTAGCTTCTGGTAATGGAAGATGTAATATTTCTAATACTAACTTAGATTCAAGTCATTATTTAGGGGAACATCCCAAATTTGTGGATTATGTCCTAAGAGAATTTGACTTTCATATGTTTGAAAACTTTTTTGCAAAGCTTGGTTTACAAATAGATATAAAAGAAAATAACAAAGTCTATCCTTTATCAAATGAAGCAAAATCAGTAACTACTCTTTTATCTTTGGCACTAAAAAGAGCAAATGTAAATATATTGTGTGATCATTTTGTAACAAGCTTAGATAAAAAAGATGATCTCTTTAGGGTAGTAACAAATCAAAAAGAGTATAATGGATATAGTAAAGTATTGATTTCTAGTGGACTTTTAGCTGCTCCACAACTAAACTCAACATCTATTGGTGTTGAAATAGCTAGTAAATTTGGACATACTTTTTCTACACTCTACCCTTCTTTGGTTGGACTAAAAACTACAAGTAGTTATAATAAAAGACTTCAAGGCTTAAAATGTGAATGTAGCGTAAGCTTATATATAAATAAAACCTTTGAAGAACAAATCTTAGGAGATGTACTCTTTACAAACTATGGAGTTTCTGGATTTGCTATACTTGATATATCACAAAAAGCCTCTTTGGCTTTATATAACTCTTATAGCGTAGAGCTAGAGATAAACTTTTTTCCAAATACAACTTCAAACAATCTAGCAAATAATATAACAAAACTCTTTAAAGGACTTGAAGAAGAGAAGGTATTGGATATATTAGGTGGAATTATATCCAATAAACTAGCTCCTGTGTTGTTAGATATTTGTCATATAGAGAAAGAGACTATTATCAAAGAGTTAAATACTAAAGAGATCAAAAAGCTCTCTTATCAGTTATGTTCATGGAAAATCAAAGTAGTAGATACTCAAGGCTTTGCTCACGCTGAAGTGTGTGGTGGTGGAGTAAATACAAAAGAGATTGATAATAAAAGCTTTGAAAGCAAAATAGTTAAAAATCTCTATTTTAGTGGCGAAGTACTAGATATAGTGGGTAAAAGAGGTGGTTACAATCTCCATTTTGCTTGGGCTAGTGGATATCTTGCTGGTAAAGCTATGGCAAATCAATCCACTAAATAGTACTCTATGGTTGAAACTACTCTTATCTTTTTGATATGTTCGTTGTTTTTATCTATGCTATAGATTTCAAATTGCCCTTGAGATGCTTTTTTGATCTTTCCTAGAGTGCTATTTGAATCTTTTGCAAACTTATTTGCTACCAATCTAGCATTTTGAGTAGCCTCTTCTATCATAGATGGTTTTATATCATTTAGTTTTGTATAGATATACTCTATTTTGGTATCATAATCATCTACTTTATATAAAACTCCTTTTTGTGCCAAAGCTGATAAACTAGAACTTAGATTTTTGATTTTTTCTATATTACTTGAATAGATATTAATAGTTTTTGAGGCAAAATATCTTATAGGAAATTCACTATTTGAGTACTCATTTGCCATTTTATCTACAACACTAATAGAAGATATGGTAATTTCTTCATCTTTGATACCATACTCTTTTAAAAAATTCAAAACTATATTAGTATCACTATTGATTGTATCTATAAGCATATCTTGTTTATTATTTGATTGGATTATTTTAATAGGTACTATAGCTACATCAGCTAAAACCTCTTTTTCAGATAAGCCTTTGACTACTACAGTTC
>JAAYJJ010000054.1 GCA_012522985.1 Aliarcobacter butzleri | reverse complement strand
CTACTTCTATGCCTGATAACTCTTTTACAGTAGATCTAGCCCTTAGTCTAAAAGAAAGTGGTGTAGATATATTAGAACTTGGAATACCTTTTTCAGATCCTGTAGCTGATGGTCCAGTTATCGAAAAAGCAAATTTATTAGCTTTGCAACAAGGCTTTAAAATAAAAGATCTTTTTGAAGTCTCTATGCAAATAGCTCCACATATAGATACACTTTGGATGGGGTATATAAATCCTTTTTTTCATATAGGATTTGAAGAGTTTTGTAAAGAAGCACAAAAAAGTGCTGTTCAAGGCTTTATTATCCCAGATCTTCCTTTTGAAGAAGCAAACCTTTATAGAGAGCTATTAAACTCTTACAATCAAACACTTATCAACTTTGTAGCTCCTACAAGTAACCGTGATCGAATAAAACTACTTACACAATATAGTTCAAAATTTATCTATTAAGTAGCTTATACTGGTATTACAGGAAGTGGCAAAAGTGAAGATCTTAGCCAAACTATCCAAACCATTAAAGAATTTTCAAAAGATCCTATATATCTAGGCTTTGGAGTAGATGAAACAAATGCAAAAGAAAAAGTAAAAGATGTAGATGGTGTAATAGTAGGAAGTACTTTAGTTAAACATCTTCTTGATGACTCTTTATCAAATCAAGAAAAAATAGCTAAAATCTCATCTATAGCCAAAAAAATAAAAGAGGATATCAATAGTTAAGTAGTTTTTGCTATATTTTCTAGAGCTTTTATATTTTCTATATATCCCTCTTTTTCAAGCTCTAGCCTTCTTTGAGAGGCAAATTTGCTATACTCATCTCTTGCTTTTTTATCTGCTTCTTTTTTAGATATTTTTCCATAGTTTTCTAGCACATCTCTATCATTAAACTTTAAAAAGGCATCTAGTCTATTTTCCCAATCTTTCAAAAACACCTTTTGTTTTCTCTTTGCTTGATCTTCTGCATAATCAAGCCACATTACAACAATACGGTTTAGCTCATCTATCTCTTTTTCGCTCAAATAGTTTTTAGCGATTGTTACATCTGTGCTTTTTATACTGTTTCTATCTAGTGTAGTTATTCCCATATTTAAAGTAGAAGCATCTGCTCTTGTAGCGATGATCTCAGCTGCGGTTAGATTTGTCACTGCAAAATGAAGCTTGTTTTGTATGTGCTGAAAAAAGCGTGACGTCTTGCTCCACGATGGCTCATAATCACTAGCTAGTGTAAAAATCTCTCTAACTCTTAGATAGACTCTTCTTTCACTTGCTCTTATATCTCTGATACGTTCTATCATCTCTTCAAAGTAGTCTGGTACTTTTGAGTCTGCTACTAAAGGATTTTTGAGCCTCTCATCATCCATAGCAAAGCCTTTAATCACATACTCTTTTAGGATATTGTTCGCCCATTTTCTAAATTGTACACCAGATCTACTTCTCACCTTAAAGCCTAGAGCTATGATCATATCTAAGTTATAGTAATTCACATCAACCGATTGTGTTTTACCTTTTATTGCTCCGTGCTTAGTGGTTGTTCGGTAATTCCGAACAACCACTTTTTCATCTAGCTCCTCATCCTCTAAAATAGCCTTGATATGCTCACTTATAGTTGATTTTGACTTGCCAAAAAGCTCACAAAGTTGCTTTTGATTTAGCCATAAAGTCTCATTTTCTAGCCTAACTTCTATATGTGAAGAGCCATCTTCTTTTGAGTAAATAACAATATCTGAACTATTATTCATTTTTATTTTCCTAAATCAATCATTACTTGTACTTATGCTACAAACTAATAAAATACTTATAACACTACTTGATTTTAGCACAATATTTATTCAATAAACCTTTAAATTGCATATTTTATAATATAATTTATTATACATAGCTACTTGCCATCTCCTCAAGCTTAAGCTCAAGCTCCAAAAATCTATCTACTTTAGCTTCATAACTACTATTTAGTTCACTAAGCTCTTGACCAATAGTAATAATTCCTCTTTGTTCATAGCATTTAGGATCACTTAAGCAGATGTTTAAGCCCTCTATTTGTGCTTCTAAAGACTCTATTTCTTTAGGTAAGGTATCATACTCCCGTTGTTCTTTATAGCTAAGTTTTATCTGTTTTTTAGGCTCTTTATGACTTGTACTTATAGCATTAGTGCTTAGATCTTTTTCCTCTTTATCTAAAGCTTGGATCTCTTTTTCTAGCTCTAAATACTCACTATATGGCTGATAACTCTCCAAAATCTCCCCATTGCCTTGAAAAATAAAGAGTTTACTAGCTATTTTATCCACAAAATACCTATCATGACTTACAAAGATCAAAGCACCTTGGAAATTGCTTAGATACTCTTCAAGAATATTGATTGTTGGGATATCAAGGTCATTTGTAGGCTCATCAAGTATAAGACAATCTATACTTTTAGTAAAAAGCAATGCTAAAGCGACTCTATTTTTCTCACCACCACTTAATGCTCCTATCTTCTTATCAAGATACTCTTTTGGAAATAAAAAGTTCTTTAGATATCCATATACATGTATATCTCTACCATCACTAAGCTTTACCCTATCCCCACCATAAGGACAAAATGTCTCCATAATATTTTTATTATCATCTAGCATGGTTCTGTGCTGATCAAAGTAGCCTATATTAAAATCACCCTTTTTAATCACTCCATTATCAGGTGTGATATTCCCTAACAATATCTGTAAAAGTGTAGATTTACCACTTCCATTTGGACCTACTATTGCTATTTTGTCTTGTTGAAGTATCCTAGTTGTAAACTCTTTAATCAAAAGTTTATCACCTAAAGTTTTGGAGATTTTATCTAGCTCAAAAAGTTGTTTCTTTTTATTTAAAACTTTTTCACCGTTGTAACTTCTTTGCTCTCTTTGAAGATCCATTTTCATTTTATTGATTAAAGCTGGGTTTGATTTGACTTTTTCTTTTAGTGCCAAATACTCTGCTTTTCTTCTTTCGTTTCTTTTTCTTCTTGCTGTTACACCGTGTTGCATCCAGTGTTGCTCTCTTTTGTAAAGGCTTATTAGATCTTCATGCTCTTTTTGCATATTTTGTAAAATCTGTGCTTTTTGTTCCAAATAACTACTATATCCACCATGAAATTTTCTAAGAACTCCTTTATCTATCTCAACAGTTGAAGTAGCAATATTATCTATAAAGTATCTATCATGAGAGATAAAAAGTAGTGTAAAATTCTCTTTTATAAGCATCTGCTCCAAAAACTCCACCATATAAACATCAAGGTGGTTTGTAGGTTCATCAAGAAGTAAAACATCTGGTTTTTGAAGCAAAAGTCCCGCCAAAGAGACCCTTCTTTGCTCCCCACCACTTAAGAGATTGACTACCCTATCTTCATACTCTTTTAGTTGAAGTTTTTGTATTACCTCTTCTATTTTATTGTCCAAATCCCAAGCACTATGATAGTCCAAATAAGCACTTAACTCACTATGCCTATGAAGTAAGCTACTATCTTCAAAGTGTGTTGTTAGCTTAATACAGATCTCATCATACTCTTTTTTAGCCTCTCTTAGTTCTACTAGGCTTTGGGCAATTGCTTCTTTTACTGTTATATTTGCATCAAACTTGGGACTTTGATCAAGCATCTTTATCTGAACACTCTTATCTATAGCTATCTCACCACTATCTGGCTGAACTTCGGACATAATTATCTTAAACAAAGTTGATTTTCCCTGTCCATTTTGCCCTATTACGGCTATTCTTTGTCCTTGCAATAGTGTAAAATTTAGATCTTTTAAGATCACTTTTACATCATATTGTTTATTTATATTTTGTAAATCTATTAAAGCCATATATCCTCAATCTATTCTTTGTTTTTGAATTATTACTCATTTTACTATATTTTTGCTTTTATGCCTCTTCTTTGGGTAAAAAGATAGTATACTAGCTCCTAAATACTCTTTGTTTTCTATCTTTAAATTTATATTTTTTGTATCTATATATCCATCAAAGCTATTTTTTACTATCTCATAAGCCATAAAAAGCCCCATTCCTGTACCTTGACTTTTGTGTTTTGTAGTAAAATATGGATCATAGATTTTAGATATTATATCACTAGATATTCCTCCAGCGTTGTCTATAATAGTAATAACAAAGCCTTTATTATCCTCTTTTGTTGTAATCTTAATATATTTTTGATCAATATCACTCTTATTTAAAGCCTCTTTGGCATTATTTAAAATATTTAATACTACTTGAGAAAATTGTGTTTCAAATCCATTGACTCGCATCTCTTTTTCATCTAATTCTAAAATAATCTTAATTCCATCTTGTTTATAAATACTTTTTATTAGTTTTATATTTTGTTTTATACTGCTATTTATCTCAAAGAACTGTTTGTCTTTTTCTATTTTTACAATCTTTTTAAACTTATCAATAGTCAAAGAGAGTTCATCAGCTACGTTGATAATAGTATCTAGTTCTTTATCAAAATCATCATCTAGATTTAGTATTCCTAACTCTTTTTTATACTTTAATCCACTAGCACTAAGAGTAATAGAGCTAAGTGGTTGTCTCCATTGATGGGATATATTTGTAATCATCTCTCCAAGAGCTAACAAACGGGATTGTTGCATAATAAGAGCATCTTTTTGTCTTATAAGTTTGATCTTTTCTTCTACTTTTTTTTCTAGATTTACATTTAGCAAACTTAACTCTTCCGTTGCATTTACAAGTTTAGTAACATCTGTTTTAATAGCCAAATAACTATCTATTTTGCCATCTATTACGATAGGTGCTATAGTAGCATCTTCATAAAAAATATCTCCATTTTTCTTTTTGTTTACAAATCTACCATGCCATATCTCACCTGCATAGATTTTTTGTGCCATTTTTTTATAAAAGTTCTCATCTTGTTTACCAGATTTTAAAACATTAGGCTTTGCTCCAATGGCCTCTTTTATACTATATCCTGTTATTTTTTCAAATGCACTATTAACAAATGTAATATTTTGTTCTGTATCTGTTATTACTACTACGCTATGGCTATTTTCTACAGCAGTTTTAAAAGCTATAAGCTCTTTTCTTGTTTTATAAATCTTATATAAAATCCAAATAACCAAAACTATTAAAATCAATACAATAAAAAAAACACTATTTAATATCAAATTGGTATATGCCTTTTCTTGTTGTGCAATTTGCTTTAAGTTTTTTTTCAAACCATTTAACTGCTCATTTATATCTATATTTTTTATATTATGCATAGCTTGATTTATCTCTTCATAATATTTAATATATACATCTGTTAGTTTAATATAATTTTTTATATACTGATTTTGATTTTCTAGCTCTTGTATTGAAAATAGATACTTTTTAATTTTATTTATATACTCTATATCAAATGCCAAACTAGCTAAATAGATTCTAATAGTATCAATATGCTCTTTTTCTTCTATATTTAAAGATAAATAACCAATATCCTCAATATCAATCAAATATGTAAATATATTAAAAGCAAAAGCTTTTCTTGATTTAAGTCTTTCCATTTGTAGTTTTTTATTTAAAAATACATTATCAATATTTTTAAGATTTCTTATATATCCAAAATCAAATCTATATTCTTGGGCATCTTTTAAAAGCAACTCTAAATTATCTTCAAAATTGTTGATTTTACTAGATATTGTATCAAATACAATTACTTTTATATTACTATTTATAAAATCATCAAAACTTGCATTATACTCTATTAGTTGATTTATTTTATCATTATGTTCAAAATACAATCTATTTTTATTTTGAATACTCTTTACATAAATATAAGTAAATACTACCCATAAAGCAAATATTGCTAATACAATAAATAAGATTTTATCAAATTGCAAAATTTTATTATTTTGCATATCTATTTTCTCCAGTTAAAGTATGTAAAAACTCTACTATTTTATCTATATCTTCGCTAGAAGTCTCTCTCCCTACTTGATATTTAAGCATTATTACAACAGCATCATAAAGCAAATCAATACTACCATTATGAAAATAAGGAGCACTTAGGGCTATATTTCTAAGAGTTGGAACTTTAAAGTAGTACTTATCTTCTTCATCTTTAGTTATATTGTATAGCCCATAATTTGTATTATCAATAAGCTCTACCATACCAAACTTACTATAAAGTTGCCCACCTATATTGATACCATTGTGACAAACTATACATCCTTTGGATTTAAACAGTGCAAATCCCTCTTTAGCATTGCTACTTATTGCACTCTTATCTCCTAGCAAATATCTATCAAAAGGTGAGTTTGGAGTGATAAGTGTTTTTTGAAACTCCTCAAGAGTATCTAAGATATTGTCTTTAGTTACTCCATCACTATAGATAGCTTCAAACTCTTTTTTATAAAAAGTATTATTTAAACTATCTATCAGATCACCAAAGTTATGCCCCATTTCAAAAGAGTTTGTAATAGGTCCTATAGCTTGAGAAGATAGAGTTTTAGCACTACCATCCCAATTTTGCCTAAAGTTAAATACTGCATTAAATAGTGTTGGTGCATTTAAGCTACCTTTTTGATTATTTATCCCTAGAGAAACTCTTTCTTTATCAGCTCCACTACTATATATATCATGACAAGAAAAGCAAGAGATTGTATTATCTTTTGATAAGATAGGATCAAAGAATAGTTTTTCACCAAGTTTTGACTTTGCTTTATCAAAGTCAATATTTTGAGGAATAGGAGATATAAACTCACTACTATGTAAATAGCTTACTAAAAAAAGAGAGATAAATAAGCCTTTACAAACAACGAAAATATTGTATATATACCTTTTTGGTATAAAAAAGCCTTTTAAAAAAAGGCTTTTTATATTAATACAATCCAAATTGTCCTTCAGTTTTTAGTCTATATAGTACTCTTAGGTTGCTATCTTTATCATAAAAAACTTTAAACACATCGCCACCAGCTTTTAGCTCTTCTAAAGCCTCTTCGATATCCATAGGTTTATATGATTTTAATTTAACAGGAACTATCTCATTTTCAAGTTTTTCTAGTTCATTTGCTATTAAATCTTCAGTTTCATTGATTTCAACATCAGAAAGTCTTAAAGCTTTATGCCCTGAAATCTTATCATGATGTCTTCTTAAAAACTTATTTACCCTATCTGTAGCAATATCTATAGCACTATGCAAATCTTTATCTTTTTGTTTGATTACTACTGTATCTATATTTGCTACATTTATAGCAAATTCAAAAGTAAAACCAACTTTTCCATATTTTGACTCTTTTGATACTACAGCATTTACTGAGATAATATCTAAATTAAATTTTTTAAATGTCTCTATTGATGCATTTATATGATTTTTGATTGTATCAGTTAGTTCTATATGTCTTCCAACTATACCTGTATTCATGGCTTCACTCCTTAAATAAAATTATCATATTCTAGCATAATATTACTAAATATTATATGGTATTTAAAATAAATATGAGTTTTCATCAATCCATTTGAAATATTCTATAATATTTTTTATATCTTCATCAGATGCTCTTTGGTTTGGCATCCTTAGATTAAAATATTTAATCAATGTTTTCATATATGGTTCGTGAAACTTACTCTCTGGATCTTTAATATATTCAAATACCCATTGTTCAGCATTGGCATGTCTTGTTAGAACCCCTATCAAATCAGGTCCAGAGCTTACTTTACCTACTACATGACAACCAGAACATCCATTTTCATTAAATGCCACTTCACCCTTTTGAGCTTGTGGAGTTTTTGGTGTTGCTCTAAAATCTATAAGTAAATCTTTTCCTCTTATAGCTGAATCAGCAGTTTTTACCAAATATTGCCAAACCATATTTTCAGTCAAAATAGCTTTTTGTAAATCATCTTCTTTATGTGCTTTGTTTGCTATTTCTTGTTCAGCTTTGGCTTTATCAAACTGTGTCATAGCATCTTCTACTAAGTTTTTAACTGTTGTATATTTGCTATATTCATTCTCTTCTAAAAATGCAAACAACAGCTCTATCATCTTTATTGTTGCTTTATTTGCTTGTGTTGCTTTTTTATACTCTTTTTCTAGCTCCTCTTTTGAAAGAGATTTAATTTTGATTTTTTCTATCCAATCATACTTTTTCTTTGGATCTTTGACCAACAAATACCCTAACATCTCCATATGTAGTGCTGAACAAAACTCTGTACAATAAAAAGGAAAAACACCTTCAATATCAGCTATAAAATCAACTTGCGTAGTCTCTCCTGGTTCAAGTGAGGTATGCAAATCAAAATGATCTACAGTAAAACCATGTGTTTCATCTTGAGCTCTTTCTATATTGGTTATATATAAAGTTACCTTATCACCTTTGTTTACCGTGATATGTTCTGGGTTTATATGAGATCTAACCAATGTCATATAAACTTTTACATGATCTCCATCTCTCTCAATCCTCTCTTCTCCTGCTAAAGTTTTGCCTTCATGAGGCTCCATAGTCCTAGAGTTTGTTCCCATAGGAAATCTTGTAATAATCTTATCTTTTATCTTAGATGCTCTTATAGTAGCAGCTTCATGAGGCTCACCTAGTGGTATTGGAGCATCTAGTATAAGCTTCATTTTCTTACCACCAATATCTATAAGTTGGTTATTTTGTGGATGCAAAGGACCAACAGGCAAAAATCTATCAATTGCTAGTTTATTAAGTGAAATCAAATACTCACCTTGAGGATCTGTTGTTTTTCCTTCCATAGCTTCAATATGTCCTACATTATAGTGAATATTTACTCTATCAAGGAGTTTTAGAGTTTTATAATTCCATTTTACAAGTTGAGAATCCACATACAAAGAACTATATACTATCCCATCTTCTTTATCAAAAGTATTATGAAGATGACCTAGTCCAATTTCTAGCTGACCATGAAGAACTTTTTTCATATCAATTACAGGTATCCCATATGGATCTACACCACTAAAATCTCTATTTTTAATAGTATCTAAGATTTTTTGAAAATCATACACACTACCTTGCGTATCTAGTTTACCTGAAACTATGATATATTTTCCATCTGGTGTTACATCTATACCATGTGGAGACTTACTAGCTGGGATTAAAAATAGAGCATTATTAGCAACAGCTACATCAATAGGTATAACTTTATGATTATTTATAACCATATAGTTTTTTGGATCTTTTAAAAGCTTTTCCAAGATTTTCCAGTTATACATATGTAGATAATCTGTATCATTTCTACTACATCCTGCTTCAAAAGGAGGAAGCCCTTTTTCTATACCACCTGTATAAAGCTCTGAGTTAAAAGATGTACTAAATCCCCATCCATCACTAAGCCCTTTTCCTGCATCAGTTAAATCTTGCATATATGGAGGAAGTTCCAAAGAAAAGGACTCTTTTTGCTTGATTTTACCCTCTTTTCTATCAAATTTCCAAAATGTCACTCCACCTCTATAGATATCTTTATATGCTTCTATTGGATAATATACATTTTCAAAAGGAGCTGCATATTGTGCACTTTCTAGGATATAATCAGTATTTGGAGTTACAAATGTCCCTCCATGAGAGGATTTAAATATAGGATTAACAACTATTTGAGTAGTTTCAAAATGTTTTAGATCTATAACAGCTACTCTAGCATTTGCTTTATCATGAACAAATAAAAAATCCCCATCAGCTTCACCGTTTGTTTCTGATATTGCTGGGTGATGGGTATCTCCCCAATTGATCTCTCTTCCTCTAATATTACCTTGTCTTAAAACCTTTTTTGACTCCTCATCAAAACCATATCCTTGCCAAGGCTCTGGCGTAAAAACAGCAATATATTTGATTATCCTCATAGATGGTATTCCATAGACTAAAATATGTCCTGATTGTCCACCTGATGCAAAAGCATAATATTTATCATGAACTCCACTTGGATTATAGACTTTTAGTGCTGATAGTGCATCTTCTTCACTAAGCCCTCTTTCTTTCATAATTTTGGTAAATTCACTTTGAGCAAATAAGCTACAAGCAAAAAACAACAACAAAATAATTTTTCTAAAAAGACCACTTGCCATCATATTACACTCCTATTAAAAATTGGTTATCTCTTCAAAAAGCTCTTTTATTTCATCGCTACTTATGTCATTGACTATTTCACTATGAAGTTCATCTTCTAAGCTCTTATAAAATTTATCTTCTTCTACTCCTATTATTCTAGGACCAATAGCTCCATCACCCTTTGCACCATGACAAGAAGCACATCTTATTTTATACATAGCACTTACTTTAACTAAAGCTGATGTTGGAACACTTTGTTCTATAGCTTTTATCTCATGCTTTAAGCTCTCTTCTTGCTCTTTTTGTACTTTTTTCTCTTCTTCTACTCTAGCTCTTTCTTGCTCTTGTTTTTCTAATATAAGTTGCTCTTTATCTTCTATTTTTGTTTCTTGAGTAACTTGATTGATTTGTGATAGATATACTATAGCAAAAAGTGCAAAAGCAACACTAATATAAGCTAGATATTGACTTGTTTTTGACTCTTCAAAAGTTTCATATTTTCTTTTAAAAAGTAGTGCAAGTGCAGAAAAAATAGCAATAAGTACCAACATCCAAAAACCACTTTCTGGAGATGATACGGTAGAAAACTGTGCAACTTTACCAGTTCCTAGCAAGACAGGCATAAATGGCTTAATCGTAATAGCTCCATTAACCAAATCATGCCCAAACTTATAAAGCCAAAAAGCATAAACACCAACAAAGGCAAAAGGGGTAACAATAGCTATTGATATTAACCAATTTATTACTTTATTCTCTACAAAAATAAATAACAATACAAATAAAGATAAAATAATCAACACATAAGGAACAACTTGTCGCTCTAGTTTAGCTCCCTCTTCCATAGGCTTCATACCAATATAGTGATTTATAATATCCATCTCATGAACTTCACCACTTAAGCCATCAAGATGAATAAATACAGGTAATCCATCAGGAAAAGCCTCTTTTGGATAGTTTGGTGCAAATAAAGAAAATCTCCATACAGGCAAAGAAGAGGCTCCTATTTCGTGTCTTTCTTCTATCATCTTTTCTAAAGGATACTGAGTATCTGATACTACACTTATGTTTATATACCTATCTTTAGCATAAAAATCCCATATACTATGGGTAAGAGTAGAAAACTCTTTCTGTCCACTTTTTACACTATCTTGAAGATTATGAAAAAAAACAGATGGGATAGTAAAATTATATACCAACAACACAAAGGCGACTATTGCAAAAATTTTGATAATAAGATATTTTTATTCATATTATAACCCCTTTTAATATCTTGTATATTCTAACAGAACTTAACTTAAGTTGTCAAGAAAATAATCAGCTTTCATTTTTATTCCATCTTTACCATCAAGATAATAGTTATTTAAAATTATACTTTTTTTAAAATTAAACTTTTCATAAAAAAATATTGCATTATAATTATCTATTTTTACCTCTAAAGTAATAGCTTTTTTACTTTTTTTTGCAAATTTGATCAAATACTCCATAAGTTTTGTTCCATAGCCTTGATTGGTAAATGGTATATCTATAGCCAAAGAGTAAACTCTTATACTCTTTTTATAATCAAAAAAGAGTATATATCCATAAATATGATTTTTATCTCCAACTACTATTATATGCTCTTTTTTAATATGGTATATAAAACTTTTTTTATTTATTGGATAATCATATTTAGAAAAAACTCTTGACTCTAGCTCAAGTAGGTTTTTTAGATCATCTATATTTGCTACTCTTATCATTTTTGATATATGGTATATTTGGGTATAAGTTTTTCTGGTCTATATGACATTTTTACTTTCTTAAGATTTTCAAAACCCATATCATCACCTACATTTATATATAAACTTCCAAATTCCTCTTTTAGATATTTGGAAAACTCCCTAAAAATAAACTGTGCACAACCCAAAACCTCAAAATCTGTTTTTTCAATAATCACACTAGATGTTGTTGGGTTTATCTTTTCGCCAACAGTAAAAGCCTTTAGTTCATCATCAATATACAGCACTATACCAAAAAGTCCTAACATATCATACTCATTGATCAACCTTTTAATAGCAAATCTTTCAAAATATATCCCATCCATAAAATTCTCTATCTCCTCTTTTGGCATATATTTTACTCTATCACCTACCCATTTATGAAATAGTGCCAAAATAGAGGGTCCATGTTTATACTTATCTAAAAGCTCTATTTTATAGTTTGAATACACCTTTTTAAACTTATTAATCTCATTTCTTTTAGATTTATAAGCATCTCCTTTTAACTCTATTAAATCATCTATTTTATAGATATAATCTACTAACTTTTTTTCTATAATAAACTCTTCTAAAGGTTCAAAAACAACAGTACCCTCTTCTAAATAATTAACAAAACTCTCTAAAATATTGTCATTTACATACTCTATTTTTGAATAATATTTATTGCTATTATGAGCATTCATAATCTCAAAACAACTAATAATAGCTTGATGAATATTCTCCTTTTTACCTATAGGAGGAAGTAGCATAGAAAGCTCCCCACCATTTAAAGCAAAAAGACAAAAAGTATCATCTATAATACTATAAAATCCACTAACAGTACTTAGCCAAATATAGTTTTGAGCAAAGGTATAATCACTAATATCTATATCTATAAGCTCTAAATATTGGTTCATAATCTCTTTTGATCTTAAATCAAAATGTTTTAATGCTATATTATTTATTGTCAATATTGACACTCTATTTCTCCAAAATATTTTTTGAAAATTATACTCTTTTTTTAAAGAGTTGTTGCTCTATTTTTGATAAAAATAATAATTTATTTAAAAGTAGATTGTAGATTTATAAGTAATATGAAGATGATAATTG
>JAAYJJ010000053.1 GCA_012522985.1 Aliarcobacter butzleri | reverse complement strand
GATTTAGTGGTAGTATATGATACAGAAACTCGTGGGGATTTTATACAAGATGGTGTAAATGGATTTTTGAGTGATAGAGATAGTTTAAAAGAAGTTGTAGAAAGATCTTTTAACTATAGAGAATATGATAGTTTATGTAAAAATGCTACACAGACTGCAAAGCTGTACGAAAATGACTATGTTATAGAAAAACAAATAGAGATTTATAAAAATATTTTGGAGGGTAAAGAATGGAACTAAAAGAATTTATAAAGCAAAGCATCATAGAGATATCTGAAGCTGTACAAGAAGCAAATACTCATTTTGGAGACAATGGAATCAATGCTATTGTAAATCCAGAGTTTATTTATGAAAGTGGTAAAGATAAACGAGCATTTACGATGCCTTTTGATGAAGAAAGTCCAAACGAAAATAGATTTATAGAAAATATTGATTTTGATGTAGCTGTTACTACTGGGGGAGAAATAAGTGGAGAAGCAAAAGGTGGTATAAAAATAGCATCATTTGAAATAGCTGGTAAAGGCAGTGTCGTTGATAAAGAACAAAATGTATCTAGGATAAAATTTATGATACCAGTATGTTTACCTACAGGTAAATATAAGAAATAGATATGAAAAATAGAGTAATATTTTTAGATACCAATATCTTTGAAAGGGCAAAGTTTTAATACGAAAGTGACAACTTTCTTAGGTTTTTAGAGATTTGTAAAGAAAAAAGCCTTAAGCTTTGTATTACAGATGTAGTTCAAAAAGAAGTTTATAAAAGAATCCACTTCAATATCAAAGAAGAGTTAGAAAGAGTCAATAAAAATTTCATAAAATTAATACTATCAAATCTGGATGTATCCGTAGAATCTAAAGTAAAATTAACTGAGAAATTGGTTGAAAAGATTACCAGTGATTTTGATAACTTTTTATCTGATTATGATGTGGAAGTTATAAAGTCAAATTTTGATCAATCACTTTTGATAGATAGTTATTTTGGTATAAAATCACCATTTTCAGAACAAAAAAAAGAAGAGTTTCCTGATGCTATTATATTATTGACTATAAAAAAATATAGAGAAGATAAAGGTGTAGATGTTTATATAGCATCTAATGATAGTGAATTTCAAGAATTTTGTGATGAAAATAAAATTGATTTATATTCAAAACTAAGTGATTTAACTCATAAGCTAAATATGGAAGATCCAAATCAAGAGTTGAAAGAGTTGTATGAAAAACATTTAGATGATATAAAGAATGAGATAGGTAAAAGTGTAAAATCCCAAGATGATTTTATTCTCTATAGCTATGACTCTATAGATGAAGTTTATGTAGATAATATAAAAGTACAAGATGTTTTAGTAAATAAACTAGATGTCATACAGTTTGATACAGATGAAAATTCTATACAACTAGAAGTAGATATATCTATAGAGTTTTCTGCTAATGCATCTTATCCTGATGAAGATACAATGATTCATGATAAAGAGGATGGTGTGTATTATTATGGTATTAAAAATCATGCAACTATAGAAACTACTCAAAAAACAACTTGTATAGTAGTTGTCTCATTTTTTGATGATGATACTTTTAGTGCAGATGAGATTGACATACAAGATAAAGAGTTTGAATTTTCACTTGATGATAGAACTATAGTAAAGTTAGAACAAGATGAAAGTTTTGGAAGTTTCAAGTGGTAATAATAAACTAAATAATATAAAGAAGAGAAATATGAATAAACCAAAAATATCAATCATAACAGTAGTATGGAACAATGCAAAAACTATAAAAGATGCTATAGATTCGGTTATTAGTCAAACCTATGAAAATATAGAATATATCATAATAGATGGAGCTAGTACAGATGGTACAGTAGAGATAGTGCAAAACTATGGAGATAAGATAAGTAAGTTTATAAGCGAAAAAGACAAAGGGCTTTATGATGCTATGAACAAAGGTATAGCACTTGCAACAGGCGATGTAATAGGGATACTAAATAGCGATGATTTTTACAAATCAAATGATATTTTGGAGTGCGTAGCAAAAGAGTTTTTGGACAAAGATATAGATTGTGTTTTTGCAAATTTAGAGTATGTAGATGGAAATGATACTAATAAAGTAGTGCGGTATTGGAAATCAAAACCTTATGAAAATGGACTTTTTCAAAAAGGTTGGCACCCAGCTCATCCGACATTTTTTGTGCGAAGAGAGTTTTATGAAAAATATGGTGTATTTAATCTAGACTTTAGAATATCTGCAGATTATGAGCTAATGCTTAGATTACTAGAAAAGCACAAATTAAGATCAAAATACATAAACAAAACTTTTGTCCAGATGCGTATAGGTGGAGAAAGCAATAGAAGTATAACAAATATAATCAAAGCAAACCTAGAGAGCTACAGAGCATGGAAAGAAAATGCTTTATATATAAATCCACTTAGTTTCGCACTAAAACCACTTTCAAAGATTTTACAATTGTTTAGAAGGAGTATAGATTAAAGGACTTAGATGATGATATTGTAGTTTTGAATAAAAGGTTCTATAAAAAAAATGATACTACACCCCTTCTTTACATAAAACAACCATAATGGTTTTAAATATGATTTTTATATCAAGCCATATACTATAGTGTTTGATATAGTATAGATCATACATAAGCTTTTGTTTAGCATCTTCCACTCCAGCGCCATATGGGTACATCACTTGAGCCCAACCCGTAATCCCAGGGCGGACTAGATGGCGTTCGTTGTAGTAGGGGAGTTCTTTTTCATATCCTTCTACCAGGATATTCCATTCGGCTCTAGGACCTATTAAGTGCATATCACCTTGTAGGACATTGAGTAGTTGAGGGAGCTCATCTATACGGGTTTTTCTCATAGTTTCACCCCATGTATAGACTCTAGGATCATTTTCTCTAGTGTATGGATCATGAGGAGAGTCTTCATGCATAGAGCGAAACTTATTGCAATAAAAGATCTTACCTTTTATACCTACTCTTGTTTGTCTAAATATTAGACCACCTGGGGATTCTTTTTGGATTCTTTTTTTTGCATATATCATCACTGGTGCTGCTATAAGTCCTAAGATGATGGCTCCACTGTAGTCTAAGACTCTTTTTAGAGAGTATTCAAAGATATTGTAAGGTTTGATATTTTGTAAATAGTTGAGATCCGTATGATCTTCAGGGATATAGCACTTATGAAGATATTTTTCTACAAACTGCTCTATAGTAATAAGTGTGATATTTCGCTCAAATCGAAGACTTGTAAAGTACTTGATGATCTCATCAGGGACTGTGGCACGAGTGTTGAGCACTATAAGAGTTATGTTTGTTTGCTCTACTAGTGTTTTGATCTCATTTAGCACTTCATTTGGATCTCTTTGTGTGTACTTTATGACTATTTGTTTTTTGAACTTTTTGTTAAGTCTTTGTTATTCTAGTTCTGTAAATTTGTATTTTCTACCTAGTACTAGCACTATCCACCCCAATAAAAATTTATAATATTATATCTAAAATAAGCTTTGTTTTTGTTGAGATTGCTAAGAAGTGAGTGTTAAGAACTAAGTGTTAAGAACTAAGTGTTAAGTGTTCAGAACTAAGAGTTAAGAGTTGGTGACATTCATGTGCCTTGGCACTCTCTTTGAGAAAATGTCACTTCCAAAATAGGAAGTAAGGTTTCAACCTTACCAATTACTAATAAGCTAATTACGAATTATTTAAGATATATACTATCCGTGGAGTTTAGGGCTAAGAGCTGGTGACATTGAAATGTCACTTCCAAGTGATATTCTGGAAGTAAGGTTTCAACCTTACCAATCACTTAAGGTATATACAATCCGTGGAGTTCAAGTTATGCTTGATAGGAATCTTGCAAAACTTTATGGAATTGTCACTTCCTAGTTAGGGATTAAATTAACTTTAATTATGTTTTAGATATTATGTTTAAAACATAATAGGAGTCTCTATAATGATAAAAAATCCTTTTTATTACGGTGGAGCCGTAAAAGATGAACATTTTTGTAATAGAATAGATGAGATTAAAGAGTTGAAAGCTGATATAAATGCAGGGATAAATACTCTTATATATGCTCCAAGAAGATTTGGTAAAACTTCATTTGTACTTAAAACTATGAATGAACTAAAGAAGCAAAAGGTCAAATATGTATTTTTGGATTTAATGTATCTTTCAACTCTTGATGAGTTTATCAATCAATACTTCAATGTTTTAGCAAAAAGCCTAGAAGAGCCTATTGATAAGATAGTAAACTTTTTTAAAAGTATATTAAATATTCGACCCAATATCAATATTAGCTTTGATGCAAGTGGCAATCCAAGCTTTTCTCTTGCTCTATCCAATGAAGATAAGACAAAAGCACTTGAGGATGTTTTGAATATCCCTTTAGCTTTTGCTAAAGATGGACAAAAAATAGTAGTGATTTTTGATGAGTTTCAAGAAATAATTAATTATGATCTAGAAGCTAAAATGAGAAGTATCATACAACATCATGGATCTCAAGTGAGTTATATCTTTATGGGAAGTAAAAAATCACTACTTCATGCTATGTTTTTGGATAAGAATAGACCCTTTTACAAATCTGTAAAGCATTTTAAAATCAAAGAGATACAAAAAGACTCATGGGGTGAGTTTATTACTTCAAAATTCCAATCTACAAATAAAGAGATAGAT
>JAAYJJ010000004.1 GCA_012522985.1 Aliarcobacter butzleri | reverse complement strand
GTATCAATATTATTACAAATAAATATAGTATTTGAGTTTATATTCATTAATTCTCTGTACTTATTTCACCATAAAGTGTTGAGTTTATGGTTTTGTTAAATAGTCTATACATCTGTAAAAGTTTGAAATCCAATGCCTCATCGTTGCTCCTTAGGTTGAAAGCATCTTGCCTTTCTTCATCCAAAAGCCATAAAAAAGAGTGTTTTTCTACTTTTGGTAAAGTAGCTTTTATATGTTGCCCTCTACCTATATACCAAAAAATATAGCCATTAGGAAAAGAGATACTTAACATATCTTTGATTAGAGCTATCTCATCTTCTGATTTTAAAAAATCTAGATTTGGATAAAAAGATCTAAAATCATAAAAAGGCAAATAAGGGCGGTTGTTTCTAGGAGAGTTTATATTTTTTAGAATATAGTCCAAAAACCACTCTCTATCGGTATCTGTGATAATAAGCACAGATACCCCATAGTTAATAATACCTTGTAATGATTTGGCTACTAAAGGAACCCACTCATATTTTTTCTCTTCAAGCCAACTTCCTAGTAGCTTATCTTCTCTTATAGTATCAATAGTCCAATTTAAAAATTCTTGCACTTATTAAAGCCTTATTTATCTAATTCATAAGCATCATGAAGAGTTCTAACTGCTAGTTCACTATACTTTTCATCTATAACCATAGAGATTTTAATCTCACTTGTACTTATCATAGATATGTTAATATTTTCTTTTGCTAGTGAAGAAAACGCCTTACTAGCAACTCCACTATGAGACTTCATACCAACACCAACAATAGAAACTTTTGCTATAGAGCTGTTGAAATCAACTGATTCTACATCATCATTGAATTTTTCCATAACTTTTTTTGCTTTTTCTAGTTCTGTTTTTGGAACAGTAAAATCAACATCAGTTTTACCATCTTTACCTATAGTTTGCACTATCATATCTACATTTACACTAGCATTAGCTAAGCTTGTAAATATATCTGCTGCCATACCTGGTTTATCTGTAACACCATACATTCCTATTCTTGCTTGATTTTTATCTAAAGCTATTCCACTAACTATTGGTTTTTCCATAATATTCTCTTCCTTTGTAATAAGTGTCCCTGGTACATCTGGTTCAAAACTACTTCTTGAAACAAGATTTACATTTAGTTTTTTTGCCATCTCTACTGATCTGTTTTGTAGTACCTTTGCTCCTAGTGAAGCAAGTTCTAACATCTCATCATAAGAGATACGATCTAGTTTTTTTGCATTTGATACTATTCTTGGATCTGTTGTATAGATACCATCAACATCTGTATATATTTCGCAAACATCAGCATTTAAAGCTCCAGCAATAGCTACAGCACTAAGATCACTTCCACCACGTCCTAAAGTTGTAACTCTACCATCATTTGTTACACCTTGAAAACCTGCTACTATAAGGACATTGCCATCTAATAGTGCATTTTTCATATTGTTTGTATTTATCTCTTCTATTCTTGCTTTTGTATGAGAGTGATCTGTTACTATACCAGCTTCTCTTCCACTCATAGATCTAGCCTTATATCCATCAGCATTTAGCTTGATAGCTAGTAAAGCAGAAGTGACTCTTTCTCCTGTACTAAGAAGCATATCAAGCTCTCTATCTTCTGGAGTTTTGCTATAATATTCTGCAAACTCTATAAGTTTATTTGTTTCTCCACTCATAGCCGAAACTACCGCAACAACTTGATCACCTTCATCTACCATTTTTTTGATAATATTTGCAACATTAGCTATTCTATCTAGTGTACCAACACTTGTACCACCAAATTTTAAGACTTTTAACATTAAATATATCCTTCTTTCCTAAAATGTTTTAATACCTGTTTATATACTGTTCTTTTAAAATATGTAACATGTTCAAAAATATTTTTAATAGGAACAAACTTATATTGACTAAATTCTGCAAATTTATGTTTATCTATGTTGATTCTAGCCCCTATTTTAAGTTTGACTAAAAAATATTTTTGTATTTGTCCATCATATGGTTTCATCTTTTCAGCAATTGCTGGTGGGAAATCATAGCTAACCCATTGTGGATATTCTGCTATTACTTCTATTTCATCTGTACCGATCTCTTCTCTTAACTCTCTATATAATGCATCTTTTGCATTTTCTCCCTCATCTATACCACCTTGTGGGAACTGCCAAGCATCGTCTATATCAGTTCTTGATGCAATAAAAACATCACAAGTGTGAGGATATCTAGGAGACATAATAATTGCTGCTACATTTGGTCTATAGTTCTTTGTCTTTTTAGTTTTATCTTCCATAATTATTGATTTTCCTTCTAATCATATCACTTAAAGTAATATTAGGCTATAATTTTACCAAAAGAGGGTTTAAAAATTGCTTTTATATATACATATTCCATTTTGTGATAGCAAATGCTATTACTGCTCATTTAACTCTTATGTTGATAAATATCACCTTAAAGAAAAGTATGTTGAAAAACTATGTGAAGAACTTGAATTTGAGTTGAAAAATAACCAAAAACATCTAAAAAGTATATTTATTGGTGGTGGAACACCTAGTAGTATAAAAGCACAATTCTATGAAGATATATTTAAGCTTTTAAAGGACTATATTACTAATACAACAGAGATTACAATAGAGGCAAATCCAAATAGTGCAACAAAAGAGTGGCTAGAAAAATTATATAGTTTGGGAGCTAATAGGGTTAGTTTTGGTGTACAGAGCTTTAATGATGATAAACTTAGATTTTTGGGTAGAAATCATAATAAAAATAGTGCTATAAGTGCTATACAAAATGCAATACGTATAGGGTTTAATAGTGTTAATTGTGATATTATATATGGAACTAGTATAGATAGCAAAGAGTTGATTGAAGAGGATCTAAAAGTAGCTGCTGCTCTTGGTGTTCACCATATAAGTAGTTATCAGCTAACACTAGAAGAGGGTACAAAGTTTTGGAATATGCAAGAGGTTTGTGTAGAAAATGAAGAGTTGGCTAGGTTTGTGATAGATATGCTTAAAACTCTTGGATATACTCAATATGAAATATCAAATTTTGCAAAAAATAATAATTATAAATCTATTCACAATAGAGGATATTGGGAGTATAAAGAGTATCTTGGAGTTGGATGTGGAGCAGTAGGAAGAGTAGGAAATCAACGATATTATAAACCCAAAATAATAGAAGAGTATCTAAAAAATCCTTTATTTAAAGAGTTTGAAGAGCTAAGCAAAGATGATATTCAAATAGAGAAAATTTTACTAGGTTTAAGATGTGAAGTTGGTTTTGATATAGATCTTATTGTAGATAGCAATAGAGCTAAACTAGATCTTTTACAAGAGCAAAAAAAGATTTATATTGCTAATAATAGAGTTTATAATCAAGACTATCTTTTATCTGATGAGATAGCTTTATATTTAATAAGGTAGGATATATGACAATTAAAGAGTTTATAAAAAACAATATAACTAAACTAAAAGAGATAACAGATATACCACAAAAAGAGATATATATACTCTTAGGATATATTTTAAAAAAAGATTTTCTATGGTTAAATATAAATAACGATTATCTTTTAACTAAAGAGGAGATATTAGAGTTAGATAAGCTTATAGAGCTAAGAAGTAGTGCATATCCACTAGAGTATATCACTCAAAAAGTCTCTTTTTACTCTCAAGAGTTTGATATAAGGCAAGGGGTATTGATACCTAGGCCAGAAACAGAGCTTTTAGTAGATAAAGCTATAGAGATATTGGCTAATATAGATTCTCCTAAAGTAGTAGAAGTAGGTGTTGGAAGTGGAATAATATCTATATTATTAGCTCAAAAGATAGCTAAAATAGAGATAACTGCTGTTGATATCAACCAAGAGGCTCTATCTTTGGCCAAACAAAATGCTATAAAAAAGGGTGTTATAGATAAAATAGAGTTTAAGCAATCAGATATATTTAGTATGTTAAATGATAGTAGCTTTGATATGCTTATTTCAAATCCACCTTATATAGCAAATAGTTTTGATTTGCCAAAAAACGTACAATATGAGCCAAAAGAGGCACTTTTTGGTGGCCAAAGTGGTGATGAGATGATTAAATCTATGATAAAAGAGTGTTATGATAGGAAAATAAGATATTTTTGTTGCGAAATGGGATATGATCAAAAAGAAAAACTTATTAAAGAGTTTTTAATGTATAATTGTAAATATGATTTTTATCAAGATTATAGTTGTTTTGATAGAGGCTTTGTTTTAGAGTTTATATAGCATTTAAGCTTGAAGGAGGGATGAAAATGAGAAAATATTTAGGCTTATTGTTTTTATTGATATTTATGACTGGATGTGCTGTTAGTAATGCTCCAGTAACCAATAGAACTCAACTTATTTTAATGTCCACAGAGCAAGAGATGGCACTAGGAGAGGATAGTTATAAACAAGCTTTAAATGAGATGGAAGTAAGCAAAGATATGCTTCAAACCCAAAGAGTTGTAAATGTTGGGCAAAGAATTGCAAATGTAGCAAATAGAGATGATTTTAACTGGGAGTTTGCTTTAGTTGAGAGCAAAGAGGTAAATGCTTTTTGTTTACCAGGAGGGAAAGTAGTAGTTTATACGGGTATTTTATCAATAGCAGAAGATGATGATGAACTAGCTACTGTAATATCTCATGAGATAGGACATGCTATTGCTAGACATGGAGCAGAGAGAATGAGTCTTGGTATGGTAACAACAGTAGTTGGAGTTGCTGCAAATATAGCTCTTGGAAGAAATGGAAACTCAGATACTCAAAAAATGTTTAATATTGCCTATGGTTTAGGTGCAACATATGGGGTTATTTTGCCATATAGTAGAATGCAAGAGCTTGAAGCTGATGAGATAGGAATAGATTTGATGTTTAAAGCTGGATATGATATAGATAAGGCTCTTTCTTTTTGGGTTAAGATGCAAAACAATGC
>JAAYJJ010000052.1 GCA_012522985.1 Aliarcobacter butzleri | reverse complement strand
GTGATATCTATTTTTGCACATCTATCTTTTTTGTAAATATTAATAATTATCACCCTATCTTCTGTAAAAACATCATTTAGTTTAAAGGCATCTTTTGCATTATTTAATATATTTAAAATAGCTTGTGTTAGCTCTCCTACAAAACCCTCTACTTCTACACTATCATCAAAACTACTCTCTACTTTAATAAAATGATTTTTAAATGAAGCAGATAAGAGTGCAATATCTTTTTGAACTGCATCTGAAAGGTTAAATGTTATTTTTTCTGATTTCAAAGAGAAAAAGTTTCTAAAATCATCAATTGTTTTTGATAAATATTGTGCTGTTTCATTAAGTGTACTCATATCTTTGATTAGCTCTTCTTTATTTATCATATCAAGTTCTATTTGAAACTTTAAAGCTGTAGATATAGTACTTATTACGCTTAAAGGTTGTCTCCATTGATGAGCAATATTACCTATCATCTCTCCCATAGAAGCCATTTTTGATTGATGAAAAAGAAGTTTATCTTTGTGTTTTAAAGCACTTAGATCAAGAGCTGAGGAGATTCTTATTTTCTTACTTCCAAGAGTCATATATCTTCCTTGAACCAAAGCAGGAATTAACGTACCATCTTCTTTAACTAAATCTATTTCATAAGGTACTACTAAATCCTCTTTAAAATATTTATCAATAGATTTTTGTGATTTTTTAGAGATAAAATCTGATATTTTTTTCCCTATCATCTCCTCTTTAGAGCCATATCCCAAAAGCTCAACAGCTATAGTATTTACATCTATACACTCTTGTTTGTCAAAAATAAAAATAGCCTCCATTGTAGAATCTATAAGTTTTTGTATAGATTTTAGTGCCTCTTCTAGCTCTTTTTTCTTTGATTCAAGTTTTATTTGGCGAAATAAGAAAAATGCAATTATCAATACAATAGCAAATAAACTCTCCCAAATATAGTTAAAAATAATTTTTTCTTCTATATTTAGGGTAATCCACCTATTTAATATATCATTTTTATCTTCTGAACTTAAACCTTGGATTAGTTTTTCAAAAATATTTAAAAGTATCTCATCATCTTTATTAACAGCGACACTAAGCTCTATCATATCATCAAACTTACCAGCAACTTTTAGCTCTCCAGCATAATGCTTTTGTAGTTCATATCCTATAACAGGCAAAGCATCTACAAAACCATAAAGTTCTCCACTTCTAACCTTATCTAATCCCTCTTTTATATCACGAACTAATACCATTTTGTGATTTGGAACTTTTTTACTATAGATATCATAAGGAGCATATCCTCTAACGACTCCTATTTTTTCAGTAGCTAAAATAGATGTAATATCAGTTACAAAAAGTTTATCCATATTTGTAACTATAACCCATGGATAGTCTATATAAGAGCTTGTAAAGTTTAAATACTCACTTCTATCTGGAGTTTTAGTAGCCAAAGAGAGTATATCACACTCTTTATTTTTAGCTTTTTGTATAGACTCTTCCCAAGAGCTTGTAGGTATAAGTTTAATTGGAATATTTAAATTTGATTGAAAGATTTTAAAAAAATCAGAACTCATCCCTATATGTTTGCCATTTTCTATTCTCTCATAAGGCATCCACATAGGATCTATACACATTTTTATCTCTTGTTTATATCTTAAATACTCTCTTTCTTGTTGTGTAAAATAATTTTCTATAGTTTTTTTATTATATAGGCTTTGCAAAACATCATAAGTATCATCTACTATTAAATCCTCTTTTAGTCCAGCAATAAAATTTTGTAACATATTTAAATCTATAGAGCCTATTTCATAATTATTTGGCATCATTAGTTTTTTGATTTGATGTGATTCATAAATAAGAGCTTCTATTGATTTGTGATTTGAATATTTATTGTAGATTATTTCACAAAGCTCTATAGGATTTGCTAGAGCATACTCCCACCCCTTTTTTGTTGCTTCTAGAAATTTATCTATTAAGTCTTGATTATTTAAAATAAACTCTTTATTTCCAAAAAGATTTTGTTCAAATCCAAAAATACCATAATTTGCTGGATCTATTATATTGTAAGAGATGTTTTTTTCTTGTAGAAAAAAGGTTTGATTTGATATAAAGGTAGTCATGGCATCTATTTTATTATTGACAAAATCATTGATTTCAAAGTTGTGTTCAACTATATCAAAATCACTTTTTGAGATATCAAACTTTCTAAGCATAGTTGCCAAAGAGCTATTATCTAGTTCAAACCCTCCAGCCATAACTCTTTTGCCAACTAAATCAATGGGAGTTACTATATCTTGTTTTGTTACAAAAACCAATCCACTTCTTTTTAGATAGTTTGCAACAATCATTATTTGTGAATTTTTTGCGGCTTGTTCAAAGATACTTGAACTATATATCCCTAAATCACTCTTTTGATTTATAACATCACTAATAACATCAACACTATTATCATACTCTTTAAGCTTGACATCAACTCCTAGCTCTTTATAATATCCATTTTCTAAAGCAGCTATATAACCAGCAAACTCAAACTGATATTTCCAGTAAAGTTGTACACTTAGATGACTATTTTTTGCATAAAGAACATTAAATAGTATAATTATTATTAATAAAACTCTTAACACCACTCACCCTAGATCAAATTTTCTTTTGTATCTTTGCAACATTGTAATATTGCCTAATAATCCACCTTGATGGATATAGATAATTTTTGAACCTTCAAAAATCTCTACGTTATTTATCATAGTCTCTATGCCAATCATATCATATAGCATATCAAATTCTACCATAATATCTCTTTTTAATTCAAGCCATAATAGATATAAATTCTTATAAAGTTTACCAAAATGATATTTTTTTGCTGTTTTTATTATTTTTGGGTGTAGTTTATCATCGTTTTGAAGTCCAAAGAACTCTTTTTTAAGATACTCTTCATCTCCGACACAAGCACATGTATATACATCATATGGTAAAAACTCTTGCAAAAAAAGAGCTGTTGTTCCCGTACCACTAGGCAAAAAAATCTTAAAATCATCATTTTCTTGTTTTTTTATCCACTCTTTTAGTTCATTTGCCAAAATCTCTAGCCCATATCTTGCTTTATCTATATATCCACCTTCTGGAATAAAAAGTATCTCTTTTGTGCTTTTTAGCTCTTTTTTATCATTATGCTCTAAATCAATAATCTTTGCACCATTTTGCAAAGCTCCTAGATAGTTGCCACTAGGATTTTCTAAAAGATAGCTTGATATATGATCTGTATAGTATTCAAACTCCCATTTTTTAAGCCTAGCTAAAACACTCATAGAATACATAGCATTTGATTGGTTTGATCCATAACTTACTAGCTTTTTTATTCCTTCAAACTCATGATCCAAATAATAATATAGCTTTCTAGCTTTGTTACCACTAAAATCAATATCTATTAAGTCATCTCTTTTTACAAAAAACTCAAAATCTCTAAATTTTAGCTTCTCTATTGGTGTGTTTAGTTTAATACTCTTCATAGTATAATTATATCTCAAAATTGCAAGGATTACAAATGGATTTATTAGTTTATATTGATAGAGGTGGGTTTATAGCCTATTTTCTACTTTTTTTAAATATTATAGGTTTTACTATTATTATATATAAAGCTATTGTTTTATTTATATCCAAATCAAACCTCAAAGCACTAGCACTAGAGATTATAGATGAGCTAAAAAGCTCAAATCAAAGTAGTGATGTAGCCAATATAGAGTCAAAAATAAGTACCAAAATCCAAAAATTAGAGTTTGGACTAAATAGTATTAAAATCATAGCTACAATCTCCCCTCTTTTGGGGCTTCTTGGTACTGTTATAGGGATTTTATCTGCTTTTGATGCTATTAGTATTGCTGGACTTGGAGATCCAACTATATTTTCTAGTGGTATATCTGTAGCACTTATTACTACTGTTGCTGGGCTAATAGTTGCTATTCCACACTATATAGCATATAACTATTTTATTGGTTTTTTAGATAATATTGAGATTATATTAAAAGAGGAAATTTTAAAAAGAGTATGAAAAAAAGAAGAGAACCAATAACTCCTGATATCACACCTTTAGTTGATGTTGTTTTTATACTACTTATCTTTTTTATTGTTAGTACAGTCTTTAAAAAAGATGAATTAGCTCTTATACTAAATCTTCCAACTGCTAGTGAATCTGCTACTAAAATAGAAGAAGATCAGATTTTTATAGAGCTTAGCAAAGAAGAACTAGCCTTTAGAGGAGAAAAGATAGATTTAGATCTTCTAAAAAAGAGGCTTGAAAGCATAGATGATAAAGCAAAGGCTACAATACTTAGGATAGATAAAGATGTACCTTACGAAAGAGTTGTAAAGATTCTTGATATCTTACAAGCTATGGAGTTTTATAACCTAGCATTAGTAACTAGCCCTTAGTATAATTACTTACAAATCACATAGATGGATTTAAACCTATCTCCCATACCAGTAGGTTCAAGTAGAGTTTTTACACTACCAAGCTCTTTTAGGTAATGCTCTTCACTACTGTTTGCTTTTAGTATTTCTAGTAGGTCTATTATACCAAAACTAATAAGTGTTTGAAGCTGGGTACGAAACTCCACCTTGCATCCTTGATCTTTAAAGCAATCTATCAAATAAGAAAAAGGTACATCATAAGTAATATCACTTTTTTGATATAGCTCTTTTAGGTTAAGTCCCTCTTCAAACAAAGGATAAACCTTGTGTTTAGAATAAATCCTAGCAGAAAAATCATTTCTAGTATAGATATCTCCATAATCAAAAGTACAAAAATGAAAACTTTTAATATTTTGTTTTAAAGTCTTAGCAAACTCATCATAACTAAGTGGATATTCACCCTTATTTAGACTATATTTTGTACAAAAATCTACTATTTTAGGATCATTAGTTGGTTTAAAAACTATTTTTTGCTCATCATCTACAAAAGCTTGATTGATAACACCCTCTTTTGTATATATAAGCTCACAAGCAAAGGCATCAAATATCTCATTTGCAACTACAAATGCACTATCAAGCCTAAGATCACTTATATCATTATAATGAACCAGTTCTATTTCATCACCAAAAGAGGCTTTAAAATACTCTTTTTGTGCTTTTTGGAGGTGTTCAAACCTCTCAACTATAGCAAATTGTAGAGTTTTTAGAAGAGTTGGCTTTAGGGTATAGATAAACTGTATAATATCGCTAAGTAAATACCCATGATGAGCCCCTATTTCTACTATGGTACTATTATCCAATAAATTACCTTTTTCTACCTCATCTACTATCTTTTTGGCAATACTTCCACCAAAAAAAATAGAGGTACTAACAGCAGTATAAAAATCCCCACCTTTACCTATGGTCTTGTACTTACTATAGTAGCCCTCTTTTCCATAAAGCCACTGATGAAAATATCTACTAAATTCTTGCATACAACTCCAATAACTCTATTTGTAACTCATATTCATATATATCTAAATCCAACTCTTTAATAGATTTGGAGTTTTGCATAGTTTGCAAATCAAGATCAGTTTTATACCCAGCAATGCTTAGCTCACTCATTTGAGATACCAAAGAGCTATATGTATCTAGCTCCTCTTTTGCTATTTGGAGCTTTTCTTGAGCTCTTTTGATACTTGCTAGTTTTGTTTTATAAAAGCTATTTTCCTCATCTTTGATAATATTTAGCTCTGTTTGGGATTTGAGATACTCTATTTTAGCACTTTGTGTATCACTAAAAGCCCTAAAATCCAAAGGAACAGTTAGATTTAACCCATATTTTTGTAGTTCATTATTGAAATTTGAGCCTAAATTTGCCCTATGATCTCCATGGTATTTAGTGTAGTTATATATAGCATTAACTGATGGTAGATATCTTGATATTACTACATTTTTATATCTATACTCTTTTTGGGCAATAAACTCTTGCTTTTGGATATTTTTATTCTCTTTTAAAAACTCCATCTTATCTATAAGCTCTAACTTTGGTAACTCTATAGCTTTATAATCAGCTTCACTTAAGCTTTCAAATCTATTTATTAAAGCCTCTTTAGAGTATTTGATATCACTAAGTGCTACTCTTTTGGCACTTAGCTCTAATAGTGCATTATCAAGATAACTAGCATCTAAAAGACCACTTAAAACCTGCTCTTTTTTTCTAAATACATCAAGTTCACCATTTTTGATAAGTAATAGCTGTTTTTCTATTAAAGAGTCTGTCTTATATATCTCAAAAAGAGTACTAAGAGCCTCTTTTATAAGATTTTTTCTAGCTATATCTATATCAGCTATTGAGCTTCTTTGCAAACTTGAAGCATATTTAATAGAGTTATATATACCCCCACTTTTGAAAATAGCTTGATTTATAGATATAGCAGAAAATCTATCTTGATTATCCAAATCCTTATAATCATAGTAGTTGTATGTGTATGTAATAGGACTTATCCAATCAATAGAGAGCTTTTTGCTCTCTTGTATAACCTTTTGTTCCCTATAATCAAACAGTTCTAACCTATTACTTGATAAAATACTTCTTTCTAACTCTTTTGAGCTAAGAGTAGATATAAGTAAGGCCAAATATAAACTAAATCTTCTTAAGTGCATCTTCTAATCTTTGAAACCCCTTATCAATCTCACCTTTATTTATAGTAAGTGGTGGCAAAAATCTTAATGTACTTCTACCACTTTTTAAGATCAAAACACCCTCTTTAAAGCCTAAGTCAATAATCTTAGCTAAAGTATCATCATCTTTAATTTTAATACCTCTCATTAGTCCAAATCCAGTAACATCAAGCATAATATCACTAAACTTAGTTTGTAAAGCTCTAAGTTTGCTATCAAAATACTCTATATGTTCATCAAGTTTACCACTTTGTTTATACTCTTGTAATATATCAAGTACTTCTATAGCCGCAGCTGTAACAAGATAATTTCCTCCAAAAGTACTTCCATGATCACCATAACTTAAAAGGTTTTTGTGTTTAGTTAAAACAGCTCCTATAGGGACACCTCCACCAAGTCCTTTGGCTAAAGTGATAATATCTGGCTCAATCCCATACTCTTTACAAGCCAAAAACTCTCCACTACTATAAACACCCGTTTGAACTTCATCAACTATAAGTAAAATCTCTTTTTCTTTCAAAAACTTAGCTAAAGCTTGGATTTCCTCTTTTTTAAAAGGATTTACCCCACCCTCACCTTGAATAAGCTCTATCATAACCGCAACTGTTTCATCATCTATAGAGTTATAAACAGCTTCAAATGTAGGATCATATCTAAAGCCCTCTGGATATGGAGCAAAACAATCACTATGAAACTTTGCTTGTCCTGTTGCTTTGACTGTTGTTATAGTTCTTCCATGAAAAGAGTGTTCTAATGTAATAATCTTATATCTTTTATTTTCAAAGTTTACTTGTCCATATTTTCTAGCTATTTTAATAGCTCCTTCATTTGCTTCAGCACCACTGTTTGCAAAAAATGTAGCTACATCAAAACCAGCTAGTTCATTTATTTTTTTTGCTAAAAGTGCTTGAGGCTCTATTAGAAATAGATTTGATATATGTGTTATTTTTTTTGCTTGTTCGCAGATCTTGTTTGCCACTTGTTCGTTTCCATGACCTACACTTACCACACCTATACCACTAGTAAAATCTATATAGTCTTTGTTGTTGTCATCATAAAGTGTAGCATTTACACCTTTTGTAAAATTAACATAATTTCTAGCATAGGTTTGTAGTACAAACTTTTTATCAATGCTTTCTAACATATCTTACTCCATATTTTTAAGTCATATAATGATACAATAATCAACTTAAGATTTAACTTGTAAAAGGCTATAAATGCAACATTTAATAACTACTAAAAATTTTACAAACGATGAAATCAAAAAGCTTTTTGAAGATGCAAAACTTTTTGGTGATTTGAGCTCAAATACTCTTTTAAAGGGTAAATTAGTTGTAACACTTTTTTTTGAAAACTCTACAAGGACTAGAAGCTCTTTTGAAATAGCAGCCAAAAGGCTAGGAGCTGAAGTGGTAAACCTAGATGTTAGTACGAGTTCAAGCTCAAAAGGTGAGACTATATTTGATACAGTTGCAAACTTAAATGCTATGAAGCCAGATGCTATTATTATAAGACATAGTGAGTGTGGTTTACCACAAAGTTTGGTTGATTTTGTTGATTGTCCTATTATTAATGCTGGAGATGGAACAAACTCTCACCCTACTCAAGCTTTACTTGATCTATATACTATTTTAGAGCATTTTAATGGAAATGTATCAAATAAAAGCCTAGCAATAGTAGGTGATATCAAAAGTTCACGAGTAGCAAGTAGCAACCTTGAACTTCTTCCTAGATTTGGGATTACTCCTGTTTTAGTAGCTCCAAAGCACTTTATGCCCGAAAATAGTAGTTTTAAACAAGTAACGTTTTTAGATGAAATTATAGATGAAATTGATATAGTTATGAGTCTAAGAACTCAGCTAGAAAGACACTCTGAGGCTTATTATCTCTCTTTGGGTGAGTATGGTAAGGATTATTGTATTACAACAAAGAGTTTTGGAAATAGAGATATCTTACTTCTTCACCCAGGACCAGTCAATAGAAATATTGATATAGATGATGAGATGCTTTTAGATCCTAGGTGCAAAGTCCTAAGACAAGTAACAAATGGTGTAGCTGTTAGAATGGCGGTACTTAAAAAACTAATATTAAAAGATTAAGGATAGAGATGTTTGATGTTATAGAAGTTTTAAAAAAGCATGATCTTCTAAGGGTTATTGATGATGAACTTGATATCTACTTAGAGATCCCTCATATAGCTTATATAGAGGTTAAAAAGAGTGATTCTAAAGCTTTGCTTTTTACAAAACCAATAGATAAAAAAAGTGGCAAAAAGTTTGATGTACCTATTTTGATGAATGTTTTTGGCTCACAAAAAGCTGTTGAGCTGATTATCGGTGATACAAAAGATATAGCATCAAGAATAGATGAACTTCTTAAACTAAAGCCACCAAGTGGGTTTTTTGATAAAGTTGCTATGCTAAATAAACTTTTTAGTCTAAAATCAGTTTTTCCAAAAAGAAGCACCAAAAAAGGGCTATGTCAAGAAGTAGTAAAAAAGGGCGATGATATCAAGCTTAGCGATATACCAGTGCTTACTACTTGGGAAGAAGATGGTGGACCTTTTATAACTATGGGACAAGTCTATACTACAAGCTTAGATGGGACTATGCACAATGTTGGTATGTATAGACTTCAAGTTTACAATGAAACTCAGCTAGGTATGCATTGGCAAATCCACAAAGATGGAAATCACTTCTTTCATGAGTACAAAAAAGCAGGTAAAAAGATGCCCGTATCTATAGGAATAGGTGGGGATCCTCTTTATATATGGTGTGGTCAAGCTCCTTTGCCTGTTGGAGTTTTTGAGCTTATGTTATATGGATTTATTAGAGGTAGAAGTGTTGATTTGGTCAAATGTATTACAAATGATATTTATGTACCAAATGATGTTGATTATGTAATAGAGGGCTTTGTAGATCCAAATAAGATTAAAATCGAAGGACCTTTTGGAGATCATACGGGATATTATACACTAGAAGAGGAGTATCCTCTTATGGATGTTACGGCAATCACATCTAAAAAATCTCCAATTTTTGCAGCTACTGTTGTAGGTAAACCACCACTAGAAGATAAATATATGGGATTTGCAACTGGAGAGATATTTTTGCCTCTACTAAAAACTACTGCACCAGATCTAATAGACTACTATATGCCTGAAAATGGTGTATTTCACAACCTTATCTTAGCAAAGATGAATGTTTCTTACCCAGGACACGCATCACAGCTTATGCATGCTTTTTGGGGCGTTGGACAAATGAGCTTTGTAAAACATGCTATTTTTGTTGATGCTCATGCACCATATCTTACAGATCATGAAGCTATAACAAAACATATACTAAATAGAATTGATATTTCAAATATTCTTATTACAAAAGGTGTTGTTGATGCACTAGATCATACAGCAAGTGAGTTTGGCAAAGGTGGTAAGCTAGGGATTGATTGTACGGGTGATGAGATAGATGAGTTAGGTATTATTTTATTAAGCGATGAAGAGCTACTATCAAAAGTGGGTCAAATATCACAAGAAGTAAAAGAACTTAAGCAGTATTATACAGATACAAAAACTCCACTATGTATTATCAAAGTAGATAAAAAAAGAAGCCAAAAATACCTAATAGATGAGCTAAGTAGCTTATCAAATCATATAAAAGTTTTAATAATAGTTGATAATGAAAAAAATAGTATTGATAACCCTTATATGCTTTTATGGAGAGTAGTAAACAATATGGATTCAGCTAGAGATGTAATAATTAAAAACAACTTTATAGCTATAGATGCAACAAATAAAAGTATATTAGATGGCTTTAAGCGACGATGGCCAGGGGATGTAGAGTGTACTATGAGTGTAATAGAGGATCTTCAAAAAAGAGGTATCATAAATATAAATGATAGTTTTATAAAAGATTTTTATCTTTAGTATTTGATTATTTTATGGTTTTCTTAAATTAACTTTAAACTATAGTTAGATACAATTTTATCTAAATTAAATAAATTGGGGTAAGAATGTTAAATAATTTTAGCGTTAAAGGCAAACTTTATGGTGTGCTTAGCTTAGTTGTTGTTGGTTTATTAGCTTTAGCTATAGTGTCGTATTTTAGGTTAAATACTCTAAAACAAGATTATGAAGTAGCAAACAATGTAATAGAAATAAGGCTTTTAGTTGTTGGTTCTTTAGCAGATGGTTTGCAATGTGGACAAGCTCTTAGAAATGTTTATATCAATCCAAACGATACTAGTGCTTTAAACAATCTAGAAAAAGCTTTAGAAGATCTAAATATAAAAATCAAAACTCTTTTAGAGCCAAGATATGTTAGTGCTTCTATGGGACTAAAAAAATTTAATATCTTGGAACTAAATGAAAACTTCTCAAATGATGTTCAAAGACTCCTTAAAAAAGCTAAGGCTAATGAGTATATCGATGAAAATGAAATCAAAGATAATACTTCAAAGTATTGGAGACCTTATAGAGCAGCACTTAGAGATTGGATGGATGCAAACCAAATAAAAACAAACAATTTAAATAATGCATTTAACTCCTATATAACCTCTACAATTACATCAAATGTGGTTTTATCTATTATTATAATTCTTATCTTATCAACTGCTTTAGTTTTAATATCTGGAATTATAATTAGAAGTTTAGAGACATTTAAAGAAGGACTTGCATCGTTTTTTGCATTTTTAAATGAAGAGACTAAAGAAGTTAAGGCTATTGATATTAAATCCAATGATGAATTTGGACAAATGGCTAAAATGGCAAATACTCATATAGATAAAATAGAGTCTGATACTCTACAAGACAATGAATTTGTAGCCGATGTATCAAGATTTATCAACGAACTTAAATCTGGAAATATGTTAGCAAAAATAGAAAAAAATTCAAATACTAGATCTTTGGCTGAACTAAAAGTACTTTTAGGAGAGCTTCAACAATATCTAGAAAGTACAATTGCTAGAGATTTGAACTTACTTGTTAAAGTCTTAGAAAGCTATAAAAGGCAAGATTTTACACCTAGATTTCCAAATCCTTATGCAAAAGTTGCGGTAATTGTAAATGAACTAGGAGATGAAATCTCTTCACTTTTAAAACAATCTTTAGAGGTAGGAAAGACCTTAGAGCATACATCAAATGAGTTAATTCACAATGTTAATATACTAAATACAAGTGCAAACTCAGCTGCTGCAAGTCTAGAAGAAACAGCAGCAGCTTTAGAAGAGATAACAGCAACAGTTGTAAGTAATGCTACACATGTAAATGAGATGAGTATCTACTCAAATCAAGTAAGTAGCTCTGCAACTAAAGGGCAAGATTTAGCTAGAAGTACAAGTTTGGCTATGGAAGAGATAACAAATCAAGTAAATCTTATCAACGAAGCAATAGCAGTTATTGATCAAATAGCATTTCAAACAAATATCCTTTCCCTTAATGCTGCTGTTGAAGCAGCAACAGCAGGTGAAGCAGGTAAAGGTTTTGCAGTAGTTGCTGGAGAGGTACGAAATCTAGCAGCAAGAAGTGCAGGAGCAGCAAAAGAGATCAAAACTATAGTTGAAAATGCAACAAATAAAGCACATCAAGGTAAAAATATAAGTACTGAAATGATAAAAGGGTATGAAGAACTTTTACATAATATACAAAAAACAACTCAAACAATAGATGAAATAGCAAGAGCATCAAAAGAGCAAGAAGCAGGTATTACACAAATAAACGATGCTGTAACAGGACTAGATCAACAAACTCAACAAAACGCATCAATAGCTAATCATACACAAGAAATAGCTACAAAAACTGATGAAATAGCAAAAAGAATAGTTCAAGATGCTTTAGAAAAAGAGTTTACAGGAAAAGAAGAGATTATCAAATCAACAACGATAGCAAAATCTACAAATCATCAAACTAGCTCATATACAAGCAAAACGGCTACTCCAAAGATAGCTCATAAACAAGCAAAACCTACTATGAAAACCATAGCAGCAAAAAGCTTATCATCTGATGATGAATGGGAGTCTTTTTAACAAACAGTAGATTTTCTACTGTTTGTAGTATAGTTTATTTAGTTTACCTTTAAACTAGTTTTTTACAGGATTGATTCCAGGGGCTTCTTTGGTACCTACATAATCATTTACATCACTAAAATATGATTTAAATCCAGCATATACAGCACCCACTATCAAAATACCCAATATCACCAATTTTACAGTATTGCTCTTTTCTTTTGATTCTTGGTTATTATAATCATCAATTTTATTTAAACTAGGTTCATTGTCTAATCTACTCATTTTGCACCTCATTATAGTATTAATCCAATTGTAACTAAGTTTTGTTAAATATTTATTAAACTTTACAACTAGTTTATAAATAGTTACTAATCTAAGAAAAAATAGAAAATCTATAAAATTTTTGCTATAATCTAAGCAAATAATAAAGGCATAGAAAATGAAAGATATTGATAAGCAAAGTTTAGATAAGGCATACCATCTATTTGATAGTAAAGATATTGACAATATAGAAGTAGGCACACTAAAAGGTTTGCAAGATATACATAAATACCTTTTTGATGGACTTTATCCTTTTGCTGGGCAAATAAGAGAGCTAAAGATCTCTAAAGGTAATTTTAGATTTGCTAATAGTTTATATTTAAAAGAGATATTACCTAAAATTGAGCAAATGCCACAAAGTAACTTTAAGGAGATAATTGAAAAATATGTTGAAATAAATATTGCTCATCCTTTTTTAGAAGGCAATGGTAGAACTATGAGGATATGGCTAGATATGATACTCAAAAAAGAACTTAAACAAGTAGTAAATTGGCAAAATGTAAGTAAAACACTTTATCTTCAAGCGATGGAGAGAAGTCCAATAAATGACCTAGAAATAAGATCACTTCTAGGTGAAAACCTAACAGAAAAAACAGATGATAGGGAAGTGATATTTAAAGGAATAGAACAATCTTACTACTATGAAGGATATATTAAAAGTGAGCCTCTTTAAGCTTGATATAGTATAATTATACAATGAAAGAAATAGCAATAATAGGTCCAACAGCATCAGGTAAAAGTGCTTTAGCCATAGATGTGGCTTTAAAAACAAATAGTATAATACTCTCACTTGACTCACTTAGTGTTTATAAGGAGATAGATATAGCATCAGCAAAGCCAAATTTAGAAGAGATAAGAGGGATTAAACACTTTGGTATAGATGAAGTATTGCCCTCTTATCAGTTTGGAGTACTTGACTTTATAGAGTGCTATCAAAAAGCAAAAGAGTATGCAAAAAACGAGAATAAAAACCTTATTATTACAGGTGGAAGCGGGTTTTATCTAAAGGTCTTAGTTGATGGTTTAAGTATATCAAATGAACCTAAACTTAGCTTACCACATAGCTTTTGTAAAAGCAAAGCTTATAAGGAGCTTTTAAAAATAGATCCTATGTATATGCAAAAAATAGATAAAAATGATAGTTATAGAATAGAAAAACTTTATACTATCTATAAAACAAGCTCTTTATCACCAAGTAAGTATTTTGAGCTAAATAAAGCTGATGGCTATATAAAGGATTTAAAAATCTTTGAAATAGATGTAGATGTAGAAAGCCTAAGAGATAAAATCTCAAAAAGAACAGATATTATGCTTTGTAATGGTCTAATAGATGAAGTTATATACCTAGAAAAAAGATATAAAAGAAATACAAATTCTATGAAATCTATAGGTATTGTTGAAGTTTTGGACTATCTTGATTCCAAAATCACAAAAAATAAACTAGCACCACTTATAAGTACTCATACTGCACAATTAGCAAAAAAACAAAGATCTTTTAATAAAACTCAGTT